>DASSLE010000092.1:0-42527 GCA_035689725.1 Pseudolabrys sp. | reverse complement strand
GATCCCGAGTACCCGGATGTCTCGCCGCGTGACGCGCAGGCACTGCGCGAATGGGAAGCTATGCGCAAGGCGGCGGAGTAGTCCGTGTCCCATCTCATCGGTCCGCAAACGCGCTTCGGATTTGCCGTTGCGGCGATTGTTTGTCTTCTCGACCAGGCCAGCAAAGTTTACCTCCTGCTCGTGTTCGATCTCGCCGCCAATGGACCGGTACGACTTGGCCCGTTGATCGACATCGTTCTCGCCCGCAATACGGGCATCAGCTATGGCCTTTTCCAAACCCAAGGTCCGCTCGGTCAGTGGGTGTTACTGGGGTTCAAGGCGGTCGCTGTCCTGCTGCTCTGGATCTGGCTTGCGCACGCGAGAGACCGGCTTACCGCGCTCTCGCTCGGCTTGATCATCGGCGGGGCCTTCGGCAATGCAATCGACCGTTTGGCCTATGGTTGGGTCGCCGATTTCGTCTTTTTCCACATTTCCACGCCGAATTGGCAGTTCAACTGGTATGTTTTTAACCTAGCCGATGTAGCCATCGTTGCCGGGGTTATAGGCCTGTTGTATGAATCTCTTGTAATGGACCGCGCCGCAAAAGCGCCCTGATCCGACGCAAGAGTTACAACAATTCAATGGATTCAAGGTCCGGTTCCGGATGAACAAGATGCATCTGACCAAGGTCCTCACAAGCTGTGCTTCCTTCGGGCTGGCGCTCGGCGCGGCCGCGTTGCTGCTTTCCGCCCCCGCGCGCGCCGCCGACGATGACGTCTCGGTTGATCAGAAATTTATGCGCAGCATCATGGACGGGCTCGGCCTCAAGCGCGACGGCGAAGCGACCATCAACTACCGGGAACGCGCACCCCTTGTGCTTCCACCCAGTCGCGATCTGCCGCCGCCCGAGCGGAGCGACGCTGTCACCGCCAATCCGGCGTGGCCGAAAGATCCTGACGTTGCCCGCCGCAAGGCGGAAGCGGCCGTGCAGCGGGATCGCAACATCAGCGACGAGCGCGAGCTCGAACAGAATCCGCTGCGTCCCGATCAACTGAATCCCAGTCGCGCCAAGAACAAGAAAAAGCAAGCGAGTAGTGACAACGGCTATGAGGCGCCAGCTTCTGGTTTCGGCAGCCAAATTATGCCATCGGAGCTCGGCTACAAAGGCAATCTGTTCGGCACGATGTTCGGCAGCAAAAAGGAAGAAACGGCAAAATTCACAGGCGAGCCGCCGCGCGCCTCGTTGACCGATCCTCCGCCCGGCTATCAAACACCCTCGCCGGATCAGCCCTATGGAGTCGGTAAGGCGACAGCTTCGAAACCGACCGACTACTACACCACACATTCTGAGCCGTCTCATTAACAGTGGTGGCAGTCTAGCTCAGTTGCGTGGCTGGCGGCGTAGTCGGATTTTGTGCTGCGGCACGATTGCAACATACCCAGGTCCAACATCGTGCTTGCCAAGAAAAACTTAACGCTCATCGCGCTCGTTGGCGCGCTCACCTCTTCTTCGCTTGCCGCCGAGCAGGCTGGCCCCGATGTCGCCGACTTCACCCTTGCCAACGGCTTGGAGCTGGTGGTCATCCCCGACCACCGTGCGCCGGTGGTCACACATATGATCTGGTACAAGGTGGGTGCGGCCGATGAAACGCAAGGCAAGTCGGGATTGGCGCACTTCCTTGAGCATCTCATGTTCAAGGGCACCGCCAAAAATCCGGCCGGAAAATTCTCGCAGGTGGTCGCGGGCATCGGCGGGCAGGAGAATGCCTTCACCTCGGAGGACTACACCGGCTATTTTCAGCGCGTGCCAAGTGAGCAGCTCAAGACTGTCATGGAATTCGAAGCTGACCGCATGACTGGCCTTCAGCTCACCGATGAAGTCGTCTTGCCCGAGCGCAATGTCATTCTCGAGGAGCAGAACCAGCGCGTTGGAAACAACCCCGGTGCTCGCCTTACCGAGCAGATCGACGCTGCGCTTTATCTGAACCATCCATATGGAAAGCCGGTCATCGGTTGGCGTCATGAAATGGAGCAGCTCTCCCGCGATGACGCCATCGGTTTCTACCGCCGCTTCTACGCGCCCAACAATGCGGTGGTCGTGATTGCCGGCGACATCGACCCAGCGCAGGCGCGTGCGCTTGCCGAGGGTACCTATGGCAAGATAGCCCGCCATGGCCCTATGGCGCCGCGGATGAGAGCACAAGAGCCGCCGCCCGTGGCGGTGCGCTCGCTCACGCTCGCCGATCCGCGAGTCGAGATGCCGACTCTACAACGAGCGTATCTGGTGCCGTCGTTCAGCACGGCCAAGCGCGGCGAGTCCGAAGCGCTTGAAGTGCTCGCGCACATTCTTGGGGGCGGCTCCAACAGCCGTCTTTATCGCGCGCTGGTCGTTGACAAGCAGCTCGCAGTCGTAGCCAACGCCTGGTACGACGCGAGCGAGTTGGACATGTCGAAATTCGGTGTTCACGGTTCGCCACGACCTGGCGTTACGCTGCCCCAGCTGGAGTCGGAAATGGACGCGGTCATCGCCCAGGTCATCGACAAGGGTGTCACAGAAGAAGAGCTGGAGCGCGCCAGGACCCGGTTGATTGCGGACGCGGTCTATACCCAGGATAACCAGGCCAGCATGGCTCGCTGGTACGGCACTGCACTGACCACAGGCGCATCCGTCAACGACGTGCGGCGCTGGCCGGATCGCATCCGCGCCGTGACTGCTGGCGAGGTGCGGGATGCTGCACGGCAGTGGCTCGACAAGCGGCGCTCCGTCACAGGCTATTTGATCAAGGATGTAAGCCCACAGGCGGAGAAGCGGTCATGAACCGGTTCGTCGCATCGATTCTTTGTGCTGTAGCCGCACTGGTGGCAGGTGCGGGCGTTGCCCCGGCAATGACGATCGAAAAGATCGTCAGTCCGGCCGGTATCGAGGCCTGGCTGGTGCGCGAAAAGGCAATACCGCTGGTCACACTAAACTACGCATTTCATGGCGGCGCCACTCAGGACGAGACGGATAAGGCCGGCACAGCCCATCTTGTTGCAGATCTGCTCGATGAGGGCGCCGGCGATCTGGACAGCAAGGCCTTCCATGAGCGCCTGGAAAATCATGCAATCGAACTCGGCTTCCAGGTAGGTCGCGACTATTTCCATGGCTCACTGCGTTCCCTGAACGAGCACCGTGACGAGGCTTTTGAACTTCTGCGCTTGGCGCTCACGAACCCACGCTTCGATGCCGACACGGTTGAGCGAGTACGCGAGCAAGAGCTGGCGTCCCTTCAGCGCGATACGACCAATCCCAATGATCTCGCCAGCCGCCGCTGGTGGCAGACCGCTTTCCCCGACCACCCCTATGGGCGCGAAAGCAAGGGCACACTGGAAACAATGCCGCGTATCACTGCCGACGATCTGCGCGGCTACGTGCGTCGCGTGTTTGCACGCAATGAGCTGAAGATTTCAATTGTTGGCGATGTCGATGCCAAAACGGCCGGCGCGCTGATCGATCGTGCATTCGCTGGACTTCCGGCGAAAAACGATCTTAAGCCGGTGGCAAATGCGACGCCGACTGGCCTCGGACGCCGCATCGTGATCAATGTGGACGTGCCGCAGGCGGTGGTCACCTTTGGCGGGCAGGGCATCGCACGCCACGACCCTGAATTCATGGCTGCGTATGTCGTGAATCATATTCTGGGGGGCGGCAGCTTCTCCTCACGACTCTACAGAGAGGTGCGTGAAAAACGCGGCTTGGCTTACGGCGTATCCGACAGCCTTGTCTGGTTCCGGCGCGCCGCTGTCGTACTCGGCGGGACCGCCACTCGGGCCGACCGTACAGCCGATGCGCTCGCCGTAATCGAGCACGAGGTCAAGCGCATGGCCGATGAAGGTCCGACCCCGGACGAGCTCGCTGCCGCCAAGTCGTTCCTCAAGGGCTCCTATGCGCTCACGCTCGACACCTCCGCCAAAATCGCGGCGCAACTCACCCAGATCCAGATAGACGATCTCGGCATCGACTATATTCAGCGCCGTGGCGCGCTGATCGATGCGGTGACCATCGAGGATGCCAAGCGGGTAGCGCGTCGTCTTTATGGCGGCGGCATGCTGGTGACCGTCGCCGGCCGGCCAAAGGGACTGACTTCGAGCGGGACCACAGAATAGCAGCCGCGTTGGTTTCCGCCGTTGCGCCTTTCGCGCGACTCTAGGCAAATACTAGCATGAGCATCGTCCAATCGATCGACACCGCCCGCGAAGAGCACATCGGGCCGCACGGTGTCAGTGCGGATACCCTCAATGCCGTTCTGTCGCTTGCAGAAGGCGCGCTTGACCGGCTGCGCGCCCGTCATGCCGACCGCAGTCTGCCGCTGCTGCGCTTGCCGGAAGCTCACAGCGATCTGGAGGCGATCCGGGATACCGCGCGCCAGCTGGCGGACAGGGCGACCGACATCGTTATTCTCGGCACCGGCGGCTCCAGTCTGGGCGGGCAGACCTTGGCGCAACTTGCGGGCTTCGCGGTGCCGGGCGTCGGCGCGTTGCGCGCGCCGCCGCAACTGCATTTCATCGACAACCTCGACCCGAACAGCTTCGGGACGCTGCTTGCCAAGCTGCCGCACGCGACCACGCGTTTCGTTGCGATCTCCAAATCCGGGGGCACGGCGGAAACGTTGATGCAGACCATAGCAGCCTTGTCGGCGGTTATGGACGAGGGACTGCAAACCCGCATTCCCGATATCTTTCTCGGGATCAGCGAGCCGGCCAAGCCAGGCAGAGCCAATGGCTTGCGCGAGCTGCTCGGCAAATATCGCGTGCCTATGCTCGATCACGATACAGGCATCGGTGGGCGCTATTCGGCGCTCACCAATGTCGGTCTGTTGCCTGCGGCGATGGTAGGCCTCGACATCGCAGCGGTGCGTGAAGGTGCCGGTCTGGCATTGGCTCCGGTGTTAGCAAAGAAGCCGGCGGCACAGGTGCCAGCCGCCGTCGGCGCCGCGCTGTCGGTCGCGCTCTTGGAGAGCAAAGGCAAATCGATCAGCGTGCTGATGGCCTATTGCGACCGTCTGCAACGCTTCACGCATTGGTATGTGCAGCTCTGGGCCGAAAGCCTCGGCAAAGGTGGGAAGGGCACCACGCCGCTGGCGGCGCTCGGACCGGTGGACCAACACAGCCAGCTCCAACTGTTTATCGGCGGGCCACGCGATAAATTGTTCACTGTCGTAACGGTCGATGGCGCAGGTATTGGGCCGCGCATTGACGGCGAGCTCGCCAAACTGGCTGGCGAACCAGGCTTCACCGACAAAACTGTCGGCGACTTGGTGATGGCCGAAAGCCGCGCCACCGGCGAGACACTGGCGAAGAACGGTTGTCCGGTGCGCACAATTAACGTCAGCAAGCTCGACGAAGAAAGCCTCGGCGAGTTAATGATGCATTTCATGTTGGAGACGATCATCGCCGCCCATCTCCTCGGGGTCGATGCTTTCGACCAGCCGGCGGTGGAAGAAGGTAAGGTGCTCGCGAAGAAGTATTTGACGTCCTGACGTGCGCATTGCCGGATCATGATCCGCATCACCGACACGATCTCCATCGACGAATCCGAGCTGTCGGAATCCTTCGTGCGCGCCTCCGGGCCAGGCGGCCAGAACGTCAACAAGGTGTCATCGGCCGTGCAGCTCCGATTCGATGCGCGCCATTCGCCGTCGTTGCCAAATGATGTTGCCCTGCGGTTGATGCAGCTTGCGGGCAAGCGACTGACCAAGGAAGGCGTCATCGTCATCATCGCGCAGCGGCACCGCACCCAAGAGCGCAACCGCGAAGACGCGCGCGGCCGCCTATTCACCATGATCCGGCAGGCAGCGGTGAAGCCGACCCCGCGCCGGCCCACGAAAGTGCCGAAGGCGCAGCGTCGGGAGCGGCTTGAGGCCAAGAAGCATCGTTCTGGCATCAAAAGCCTGCGGCGCGGCAAGCCAGGCTGGGATTAGCCCTAGGGATAGCGGGGGCAGCTCATGACCCCGCCTCGCTGAGGCCGCCAGCCGTCGGGTAAAGTCGGCCCCCGATTCGATCAGACGCCACCAGAAAACGTCATGCCCGTCCGACAACTATCCGAAGCTGTCGTCAATCGTATCGCCGCCGGCGAGGTGGTCGAGCGGCCGGCGAGCGTCGTGAAGGAACTGGTCGAAAACGCGCTCGACGCTGGCGCTCACCGCATCGACGTCCTCACTGACGGCGGAGGCCGTCGGCTGATCCGCGTCACCGACGACGGCGAAGGCATGACCCGCGCCGATCTCGAACTCGCGGTCGAGCGCCATGCCACCTCGAAGCTTGAGGGCGATGATCTTTTGTCGATCCGCACGCTCGGCTTTCGCGGAGAGGCGCTGCCTTCCATCGGCGCGGCTGCCCGGCTGACCATTACGACGCGCCGCGTCGGCGAGCCGCATGCTTGGAGCATAACCGTCGAAGCGGGAGAAAAGTCTGCCGTGAAACCAGCCGCGCTCTCCGAAGGCACCACGGTTGAGGTGCGCGACCTGTTCTACGCCACACCGGCGCGCTTGAAATTCCTGAAGACGGACCGCAGCGAGGCGGAGGCGGTGCGCGATGTCGTGCGGCGGCTGGCCATGAGCCGGCCGGACGTTTCCTTCACGCTTGCCGGAGAAGATCGCGCGCCGGTAACTTGGGGTGCGGCCGAAAGTGACCAGATCACGCGGCTCGGTGACGTGCTTGGCGCTGACTTCCGCGCCAATGCCATAGCCATTGACGCCGAACGCGAAGGCGTTCGCGTGACCGGCTTCGCCGGCCTGCCGACGCTCTCTCGCGCTAATTCGCTTGGGCAATATCTCTTCGTCAACGGACGTCCGGTGCGCGACAAGCTTTTATTTGGCGCAGTACGCGCAGCCTTTGCTGACTACCTGCCACGCGACCGGTATCCGCTGCTGGCGCTATTTGTCACGCTCGATGCGCGCGAAGTGGACGTGAATGTGCATCCAGCCAAGACCGAGGTGCGTTTCCGCGACGGTACGCTCGTGCGCGGGTTGATCGTCCGCGCTCTCAAGGATGCTCTGGCGCGCGAAGGCCAGCGTGCGTCGACGACCGGCGGCAGCGCGACCATCGCGACGTTCCGCACGGCGACCGCGCCACGTCGCGGGGCCTACGACTGGCGGCGCTCTCCCGCACGGCCGGTCGGCTTTGTGCCGATGCGCGGCGGCGCTACGGTCGGCTTTGCGGAGGCCGCGCAGGCTACTTTCGATGTCGGCGAGCCGGCTGCGGATGCCGCGGTCGCAAGCTTTGAGCCGGCGGCCGATCAGATCGACCGGCCGCTTGGCGCGGCGCGCGCGCAGCTGCATGAGACCTATATCGTCGCGCAGACGCGCGACGGGCTGGTGATCGTCGATCAGCACGCAGCGCACGAGCGCATCGTCTATGAGCGGATGAAGGCGGCAATAGAGAAGTCCGGCGTTGCACGGCAGATCCTGCTCATCCCCGAAATCGTTGAGCTCGACGAAGCCGACGCCGCACGGCTCGCTGCGCGCGCGGACGAGCTAGCCCGTTTTGGCCTTATGATCGAGACGTTCGGCCCAGGCGCGCTGGCGGTGCGCGAAACCCCATCTTTGCTTGGCGAAGTCGACGTCAGGGGCTTAGTCAATGATCTCGCCGAGCATATAGCGGAATGGGATGATTCATTGCCGCTGGAGCGTCGTCTTATGCACGTCTCGTCGACCATGGCTTGCCACGGCTCAGTTCGTGCGGGCCGCAGGCTTAAGCCCGATGAGATGAACGCGCTCCTGCGCGAGATGGAGTCGGTGCCCAATTCCGGCCAATGCAATCACGGCCGGCCGACCTATGTGGAATTGAAACTTACCGATATCGAGCGTTTATTTGGGCGAAGGTAGCGGCCTAGAAAGTCCGCAAAAACACAAACTCCGTACCGTCGTATTTGCGCCGCTCCAGTTCTTCGAAACCCTCTGGCGATTTAAACGCTGCATCGGCACCTTCCTCTACCACGATCAGCGCGCCCTGCTTGAGCCATCCTCCTTCGCGGGCGGAGGCCAGCGCCTTTTCCGCGAGGCCTTTGCCATAGGGCGGATCGAGGAATACCAGCGAAAAAAGCTCAAGCGGATGTGCTGGCCCGAGCGCGGTTGCATCGCGCCGGAAAATGCGGGTTACGCCACCGAGGCCAAGCGATTCGGTGTTGTCACGCAACAGTGCCCGGGCTTCGACGCCTTCGTCCACAAATAGCGCGTAGACGGCGCCGCGCGAGATGGCTTCGATGCCGAGTGCGCCCGTCCCTGCAAACAGATCAAGCACGCGTGCGCCGGTGACTGGATCGCCATAGGAATGTGTAAGGATGTTGAACAGTGCTTCGCGCAGCCGGTCGGAGGTCGGTCGCACCGCGTTCGATTTTGGACCCGCGAGCGGGCGTGAGCGCAGCTTGCCGCCGACAACGCGCATTATCTTGGCCTTGGCCGCGATGGACGCGGTCCGCCGGAACGATCGCGACGACGTTTCTTCCTGTCATTCCGGTCGCGCGCGCCAGTGTGCGGGCCGAAATCCAGAGGCGGCCGAGATCCGCGTCTCTGGAGTCCGGGCTCGCGTGCTTTCGCCCGCGCCCCGGAATGATGGGGATGGATCTTCGGCTGCTCGACGATGAGAGGGGCGTCGAAATCGGCGCCAGCTTCGATGATGATCTGCTCGCCAAGCTTTGCGCGCAATTCCGCCGTCTCGATTTCCTTCACTGCGCCGTCATCGAGGTCGCCCAGGTCAAAAGGCCCGAACGCCACGCGGATCAGCCGGTTCACCTTCAGCCCGAGTGTTTCAAGAACCCTGCGCACCTCGCGGTTCTTGCCCTCGCGGATACCGAAAGTGAGCCAGACATTGGCACCCTGTTCGCGATCGAGCGTGGCTTCGATCGGCCCATAGCGAATACCATCGATAGTGATGCCGCCGCGCAGTCGGTCGAGCGCATCCTGTTGCACGCGGCCGAGCGCGCGCACACGGTAGCGGCGCAGCCAGCCGGTCGCCGGTAATTCCAATACGCGCGCGAGCCCGCCGTCATTTGTGAGAAGCAGAAGCCCCTCGGTGTTGATGTCGAGCCTGCCGATGCTGATCAGTCGCGGCAGCCCCTTCGGCAGCGCCCGAAAAATCGTATCGCGGCCTTCTGGATCGGAATGGGTCGTCACCAGCCCGCGAGGCTTGTGATAGAGAAAAAGTCGTGTGCGCTCGCGCGCCCGCAGCGGCGAGCCGTCGACCGCGATGCGATCGGATGGCGTGACATTGAGCGCCGGCGAAGAAATCACCGCGTCGTTCACCGATACACGGCCCGCCGCAATCCAGACTTCTGCCTCGCGCCGTGAGGCAAGCCCGGCGCGTGCGATGACCTTAGCGATGCGTTCGCCGGGGATATCTTTGCTGATTTTTTCGGCCATTGGCGACCTTTGTCATGGCTGGACTTGTACCGGCTATCCACGTCTTCTATGCCGCTCTGTGTATAAAGATGCGGGTGCCCGGCACAAGGCCGGGCATGACGGAGAAACATGCCATCGCCCTCGTTCATGTCGATTGCTTTGGAGGAGGCCAGCGCCGCAGGAGCGCGCGGCGAGGTGCCCGTTGGCTGCGCGATTGTGCACAGCGGCGCCGTGGTGGCTCGAGCCGGTAACCGCACCGTTATCGACCGCGATCCGACCGCGCACGCGGAACTCATCGCTATACGCGCAGCGTCGGCGAAGCTTGGCAGCGAACGGCTCACCGATTGCGATCTTTATGTTACGCTGGAACCTTGCGCGATGTGTGCGGCGGCGATGTCGTTTGCACGTATCCGGCGGCTTTATTTCGGGGCGGCCGATCCCAAAGGTGGCGCTGTAGAAAACGGTGTGCGCTTCTTCGCGGCGCTCACGTGCCATCATCGGCCCGAAGTTTACGGCGGCATCAATGAAAGCGAGTGCGCAATGCTGCTGAAAGATTTCTTCCAGGCGCGACGCTAGTTTCCAAAATAGTGATTACGGCGGACTACGCCGTTTTGTCCACCAGCTTGCCCATGCGGGCGGAGGCGGGGCCTGGAAACGCGCCAAATCCGGCCCGGTCAGGAAAGGATTTGTTGCCCGTCTCGAAGCGAGTCAGGCCTGACGCGCGAAGTCCCAGGCTTTATCGGCCAAAGGCCGGATCATTTCGGCCTTGGCGGGCGCAAATTCCGATGTTGCGGTGCCGTCGCGCACGCGGCCAATGATCCCCTGCAAAATGGCGGCGATGCGAAAGAAATTATAGGCGAGATAAACCGGCAGCGCCGGGCGCGGGTCGAGGCCGGTACGCGCAACGTAGGCGTCTACGTAATCCGCCATCGACGGAATGCCGAGCGCGCGCAGATCATGTCCCACGAGGGTCGCAGTACCGGCCGCGCTTTCGGAGTGCGGCATGTGCCACGCCATCAGGTGATAGCTGAAATCGGCAAGCGGATCGCCGAGCGTGGATAATTCCCAGTCGAGCACGGCAACAATTTTTGGCTGATCGCGTGCGACGATCAGGTTGTCGAGCCGATAGTCACCGTGCACCAGCCGCACCGGGCCGCCTGCCGGAATGTGCCTGGGCAGCCAGTCGATCAGCCTTTCCATGACGTCGATTTTTTCCGTTTCGGACGCGTGATATTGCTTCGACCAGCGCTGGACTTGGCGCGCGACATAGTTTTCGCCCCTGCCGAAATCGCCGAGGCTGATCTTCACCGGATCGAACGCGTGCAGCCGCGCGATAGTCTCATTCATGGAATCGTAGACCGCCGCGCGCTCGGTCGGAGTGGACTCTGGCATCTGCGGCTCCCAGAACACGCGGCCGTCGACAAAATCCATGATGTAAAAGGCCGTGCCGGCGACGCTATTATCGGCGCAATAGGCGAGTGGCTCGGCGACCGGAAAGCCTTGCACATGCAACGCGCGGGTCACCCGATATTCGCGGTCGACCGCGTGTGCCGACGGAAGGAGTTTGCCCGGAGGCCTTCGGCGCAGGACGTAGCGCCGCGAAGGCGTCTCCAGCAGATAGGTCGGATTTGACTGGCCGCCTTTAAATTGCTTGACGGTGAGCGGCCCGGCAAAGCAAGCAACTTCATCGGTGAGATAGCGTTCGAGCTGCGCAATATCGAGGCGTAGCGTCGGCGCCGCATCCTTGGTGCCGGAAAATGCCTGCTGGCGATCGATCGAGGTCATCGATGTAACGGACTCATTTGCGCGCTCCGAACGAAATCGGTGCGTCGGCGTAAATCTTGTACTGCTGCGATTTCGGCTTCGCCTTGTCCTCCTCGTTGACATACTGGATCGAGCTTTTGCCTTGAAGCTCGCGCGGTAGGATCATCACGCGAATGAAACGGCTGTTTTTGCCGGATGCTGCTTGCGCAAACACCGCATTGGGACCGGGTTCGTACCAGGCGCCTCCCGGCCCAAATGACGTCGAGCGGCCGTCCGTATCGATGCGGATGCCGCCGTCAATCAGGCAGCGAATGCCGGGCCCCTGATGGCGGTGGAGATAGGCGCAGCCGCCGGGCGGGAAGGCGACGCTGTCGCCGCGCATCAGCAATTCGCCTTTCGGCAATGTCTCGAGAAAAGCGGTCAGCTTCTCGTGCGTAGTCATGCCGGGCGCGTTGGCGGTGGTGCTGCCTTGGTCGCCGCGCGCCAGCTCCCAGCGCCAGCAAGTCACGCCACCCGCACCCGGCTTTACCGTGATCGCCGCCTCACCCTGCCAGGCCTCGCCCTCGCTCAGCGTCTTGCCGCCGATGGCGGCTGAGCCGTGCACCACGAAGATGAAGCGCGGTAACGGCGGCAGCCGGAACGCGGCATTTTCGGCGCTGGACAAGACATCTTCATAAAGCCGAAGCACGGGATGCATTCACAACTCCTGAAAGTTACGCAGCAGTAAAGAATTCCAGTAGCGCCGCAGTGGTGGCCTCCGAATTTTCCTCGGTTAGGAAGTGGCCAGAATCAATCGGCTTGCCAGTGGTCCCTGGTGCCCATTCTTTCCAGATCTTGAGCGGACCGCCGGTTTCATTGGCAATGCCGACGCCGCCCCACAAGGCAAGCAGCGGGCAGCCAATCGTCTTGCCCTTGGCGCGATCAGCCTCGTCATTGGCGAGATCGGCGTAGCGTCCGGCGCGGTAATCCTCGCATTGTGCGTGGATGCGCAGTGGATCAGAAAATGCCGCGCGATAGTGGTCAAGCGCGCGCGGATCGAAGGCGGACAGGTTCTTGGCCTTGGTCCAGCTCGTCATTTTCCACTCCAGATATTCGACCGGCGCTTTTGAGATCAGCATTTCCGGGAGTGGCTCCGGCTGCGCCAGAAACGGCCAGTGCCAGACCTTCATGGCCATGTTGCAATTCATGCCGTGCCACATGTCATAGGTCGGCACGATGTCGAGCGTCGCCATTTGCTCGACGCGTCCCGGGTGATCGAGCGCGAGGCGGTAGGCGACTCGACCGCCGCGGTCGTGACCGGCAATCCGGAAACGCACATGGCCGAGCTTTTCCATGACCTCAATCATCACCTTCGCCATCGAGCGCTTGTCGTAAGGCGCGTGCGTTTCGTCGGCCTGTGGCACCGCCGACCGGCCGTACCCAGGCAGGTCTGGAATGACGAGCGAGAAGCGCTTCGCGAGCACCGGTGTGACGCGGTGCCACATCACGTTGGTTTGGGTGTAGCCGTGCAGGAGCAACAATGGTGGACCATTGCCGCCGGCGCGTGCGAAGATTTTTCCGACTGAGGTATCGACCCAGTGCGAGGGAAATCCGGGGAAAAGGTCGGCGAGATCGGGCATGGGCTACTCGATACAACGATAGATAACTAGAATGACAGCTTACTTCTCCCGCTCTATCGCGCGCCAGCCGATATCGCGGCGGCAGAAGCCGTCAGGCCAGTGGATACGGTCGATAGCGGCGTAAGCCCGACTCTGCGCGTCGCGCACGGTCCTGGCCCGCGCGCAGATGTTAAGCACGCGACCGCCATTGGCGAGAATTTGATTGCCTTCAGCTTTTGTACCGGCATGGAAGATTTCCACGCCTTCGACCTGTGCCGCCGCATCGAGGCCTTCGATGATCGAGCCCTTATTGTAATTTCCGGGATATCCCTTTGCCGCCATCACGACTGTGAGTGCTGCGTCCGGATACCACCGCAAATCGAAATTCTTGAGTTGCCCGTCGTGCGCCGCCAGCAGCGCTGGCACCAAGTCCGACATCATGCGCAGCATCAGCACCTGACATTCCGGATCGCCGAAGCGCACATTGTACTCGATCAGTTGCGGGCCATCCTTGGTGATCATCAATCCGGCGAACAGCACTCCCTTGTAAGGTGCGCCGGCACGTTTGAGCGCACGCACGGTGGGATGAATAATCTCGTCCATCACGCGTCGATTCATGTCGTCGGTCATAATCGGCGCGGGCGAATAGGCGCCCATGCCGCCGGTATTCGGCCCCTTGTCTCCATCACCTACGCGCTTGTGGTCCTGCGCCGAAGCGAGTGCGATCGCGGTCTCTCCGTCGCAGAGCGCGAAGAACGATGCCTCTTCACCGACAAGGCAATCCTCAATCACGATTTCCCAAGCGGGCGTGCCGAGACCGCCGCCGAACATCATGTCGATGGCGGCTTCGGCCTCTTGAACGGTCTCCGCCACCACCACGCCCTTACCGGCGGCGAGTCCGTCCGCTTTCACCACGATAGGCGCGCCTTTTTTACGCACATAATCCTTTGCCGCGCTCGCGCCCTTGAAGCGTTCGTATGCCGCTGTTGGGATGTTGTTGGCCTTGCATAAGTCCTTCGTAAAACCCTTGGAGCCTTCCAGCCGCGCCGCCCATTTGGTTGGGCCAAAGGCCTTGATGCCGGCGGCCTCCAGATCGTCGACGATACCAGCGCACAGCGGCACCTCGGGTCCGACTACGACCAGATCGATTTTGTTTTCTTTAGAAAAAGCGATCACTGCGCTGTGGTCAGCGAGGTCGAGCGCCACGCATTCGGCTTCCTGCGCAATGCCGGCATTGCCGGGCGCGCAATAAAGCTTGTCGGTGAGCGGACTGGCCGCCATCTTCCAGGCCAGCGCGTGCTCCCGTCCGCCGGAACCGAGAATGAGGATGTTCATGGCGTTAGCGGGGCGGGCCTTTAGTGTGCGATCGCTATTTGGTGTAGCATGTCACCTTACCCCCGCAAGAGATTCGGTCCGAATGGCAGAGCCCGCCCTTAATAACGTTATGGAGTGGACCGTCTCCGAGCTTTCGGCGGCGCTCAAACGCACCGTTGAGGGTGCCTATGGATATGTGCGCGTCCGCGGCGAGGTGTCTGGTTTCAAGGGGGCCTCGCCCTCCGGCCACGTCTATTTCCGTCTGAAGGACGACAAGGCGGTGCTGGAGGCGGTGATCTGGAAGGGCAGCTTCGGGCGTATGCGCGTCAAGCCCGAGGAGGGCCTTGACGTCATCGTGTCCGGCAAGCTCACCACCTTCGCCGGCTCTTCGAAATATCAGATTGTGATCGACAGCCTTGAGCCGGCCGGCATCGGCGCGCTCATGAAGCTCCTGGAGGAGCGCAAGAAGAAGCTAGCTGCCGAGGGCCTGTTCGACGAAGCCCGCAAGCAGCTCTTGCCATTCCTGCCGGAGGTGATCGGTGTGGTCACTTCGCCGACTGGCGCGGTAATCCGCGATATTCTGCATCGCCTGGAGGACCGCTTTCCTCGCCGCGTGCTGGTGTGGCCGGTACGGGTGCAGGGTGACGCCTCTGCGGTGGAAGTCGCGAAGGCAATCCAGGGCTTCAATGCGTTGCCTGAGCGCGGCCCGTTACCGCGACCCGATCTGATCATCGTCGCGCGCGGGGGCGGTTCGTTGGAAGACCTTTGGTCGTTCAACGAGGAAGTTGTGGTGCGGGCAGCAGCGGAGAGCATGATCCCGCTCATTTCCGCTGTCGGGCACGAGACCGACATAACGTTGATTGATTTCGTCGCCGATCGCCGTGCGCCTACGCCGACCGCCGCCGCCGAAATGGCGGTACCGGTGCGCGCCGAGCTGATGTCGACGCTCACTGATCTCGGCGCGCGCAAGCTTGCTTGCTGGCAGCGCAACGTAGATCGGCACCGCAAAGAGCTCTATTTACTAACGCGCGCACTTCCGGCGCTCGATGACCTGTTGGCGATTCCACGTCAGCGGCTCGATGCCTGTGCCGGCCGTTTGCCGCGCGCCTTGCGCGCCAATGCGCAAATCCATCACACACACCTCACGCGCGTTGCCGCCAAGCTATCACCGCGATTGCTGCGGCAGCGCCTCACTCGAGGCAATGAAATCGTCGTCGCTCTCCGCGAGAGAGCTAAACGGGCAAGACACACTTATCTCGAGCAGCGCACGCAACGTTTACGAAGTGCCTGGCAACTGCTCAACGCGTATTCATACCGCAAAGTGCTCGAGCGCGGATTTGCTCTCGTCCGCGACGGTGAGGGACGCCCACTGAGGACGGCCGCAGCGGTCGGCGCCGGTATGCGGCTCGATATTGAGTTTGCCGATGGCCGCGTAGGCGCAAATGCAGATGGCGACCGTGCTTTGCAACCGCAAGCGAAAGTTAAACCGCGCGCGCGCGGCAGTGGTGAGGGCCCTGGAGGGCAGGGCAGTCTGTTCGGCTCGTAGCTTCAGGTGAGGGTTTCGCCGGCGCGACCGAACGACTATTGTTTGGTTGGATATCCAAGCAGGGAATGGAGGCCGCTTTTGCTCAATCGCTATGATCGCTCCTCGCCGATGAACGGCGAGGCGGAGGTAAAATACCTTGATGGCGATTTCCGCGTGGTGCGGCCGGGCGCCTTTGTGCGCTGCGCAGTAACGGGCGTACCCATTCCGCTCGAGGAGCTCAAGTACTGGAGCGTCGATTTGCAAGAAGCCTATGCCACGCCGGAGGCGGTCTTGCAGCGATACCGGGGTCCTCACGCGGCCAAAAAATAAGCGATTAGCGCCTCAGCCTCGACATCACGAGCTGTCGCAGGTCATCGGGTTCGTCAACCACCATGGTCACCGGCAGCGTATGCGCGCGCGTGGCAAGCGCCTCAAGCAGCCGCTCGCCGGCCATGCGCGCGCGGTCCTTTTCGGTGGTGAGGAGCGCAAGCCCGTCATGTTCGGCCTCCATGATGAGTTCTCCCGCTTCCTCCGCGGTATAGCGGTGATGATCGCCAAATACCCGGCGCTCTGTCACGGCAATGCCGGCCTCGACAGCGGTGGCGAAAAACTTCTCCGGGTCACCGATGCCTGCGAAAGCCAGCACTTTGCGTCCCTTCAGAGTCGCAAGCTCACTTAGATCGGGCACGAGACGACCGTGAAATACCGGTAGGTCACGCACGCGGGCTTGAGCGATGACGTCGTCGGCGCCGACGCCTTCGCCCACCACCAGCAGCGCATCGGTTTGCTCGAGTTGTGCGGCCAACGGCGCGCGCAAAGGTCCAGCGGGAAATATGCACCTGTTACCGACGCCGCGCCGCCCGTCGATTACGGCAAGCGTGAAATTCTTCATCAACGAAGAATTCTGCAATCCATCATCCATGATGATGAGGCCGGCACCTTGCGCGTGCGCAAACGCTGCACCGGCGACGCGATCCCGTGCAACGATGGTCGGCGCTACACGCGCGATCAAAGGCGCCTCGTCGCCAACTTCGGCGGCAACGGCTGTATGAGCATCTACAAGCATTGGACCTGCGACATCCCCGCCATAGCCGCGGCTGAGACAGACTGGACGCTCGCCAGCGTCCGCGAGCATTCGTGCGAGCATCATGACCGTCGGCGTCTTACCTGCGCCGCCAAGCGTGAAATTACCCACGCATAAAACCGGCACTCCGGCGGGCGCACCTTTCATAGACATGCGTCTCGCCGTGACTGCGCCATAGACGAGTGCCAATGGCGCCAGCAATCCTGCGGTGAGGCCAGCCCTGCGCCACCAGAAGGACGGTTCACGCATTGCGGGCCCGTTGGTGTAATTGGAGCTGCATCAGGTAAGGGTCGAGCGACGCCATGGTGCGGTCGAGCGCGCCGCCCAAATTCTCCACCACATTGTGGCCAGCGTCGGCGACACGGGCACAGGCATCGGGGTCAGCAAGCCAGGCGGCAAAATACGCGGTAAGGCGGTCGACGTCGTCAATCAGCTCGGCGCCATGGGCGTTGTCGAGCGCGGCATAAATCTCAGCGAAATTCCAAATATGCGGACCGTGCAGAATCGCAGTGCGCAGCTTGGCCGCCTCGACCGGATTTTGCCCGCCGTGCTTGACCAGCGAGCCGCCGATGAACACAGCTGGTGCCAGCCGATAGATCAGGCCGAGCTCGCCAAGCGTGTCTGCCACATAAATATGGGTTGTGCGTTTGGGTAATTCCCCGCGCGAGCGCAGCGCCGCGACCAAGCCGGCGGCAGTCGCGATCTCAGCGACGCCCGGGCCGCGTTCCGGATGGCGCGGCGCGATGAGCGTCAGCAGGCCCGGAAAATTCGTGCGCAGGCGATTATACACGTCGATCACCACGCCCTCTTCGCCGGCATGGGTGGAAGTGGCTGCAATCACCGGCCGGCCGGCAATCGCATCCTGTAACAATGCAAGCGCTGCCGGGTCGGCGGGCGGCGCCGGTACGTCAAGCTTGAGGTTGCCCGTGGTGACGACATTTGATGCGCCCAGTTCACTCAGCCGCGCAGCATCGGATGAGGTGCCGGGAAGACAAAGATCCAGTCGTCGAAGCAGGTCGGCGATCGAATTCGGCAGGCGCCGCCAGCGTTCGAATGAATTTTTCGACAGGCGGGCGTTGACCAGAACCATCGGTATGCCGCGCGCCGATGCCTCGATCATCATGTTGGGCCAAAGCTCGGATTCGATGAACAATGCGAGGTCCGGCCGCCAATGACCGAGAAACCGGCGTACGAAGCGCGGAATATCGAGAGGGATGAATTGATGGATCACCCCGCGCGGAAGGCGTTGTTCGGCGAGCCCGCCCGAAGTGACCGTGCCGGTGGTTACTAACATGCTGATGCGGCGCGTACGAATGCGATCGATTAAAGGCAGAACGCTCGCCAGCTCTCCGACGCTGGCGCCGTGCAGCCAGACCAGAGGGCCTTCCGGTCGCGTGATGCGACTTTCACCGCGGCGCTCGGGCAGACGCTGTCGATGCTCCTTACCGCGCTTGAGGCGCCGTGCCAGCAGGATAGGAGCGAACAGTCCTGCCGCCGCGGACAACAGCCGATACATCCGCAATCCAACCGGCATTTTGCCGCTCAAGATCTGCCGCTCCTGGTTCTGTCGGCGATCTCGTATGCCCGTGCCGTCACTCGGTTGAGCTCGCTTTCGACCTGTTGTCTCGCCGCCTCGAGCGCTGCATTGTCAGAGTCGTGCGGCACATAGATTGCTTCGCTCGCCACAAGTCCCATCCGGCTGAACGGCAAGTTGATGGCCGAGCGATCCCAATTGTCGAGCTCGATGCGTCGGCTTGAGGCTATCGCCACCGGGTAGATTGGCCGTCCGGAATACTGCGCGAGTTTCACTACGCCAAGGCCAGCGATGCGCGCAACTTTTGGAACATCCGCGGTCATTGCTATATTGTAGCCTCCTTTCAAGGCCTCCAGCATCTCGGTAAAGGCGACAGCGCCGCCCTTGCGGTGGAATTCAGCGTTGTGGGCGCCGGAGCCGCGGATAGTCCCGATATCCAGTCGTTCCGCAGCGCGCGCATTGATCTCGGCGTCGCGATGACGTGAGATCAGCACCTTGGTGCGATGGCGCGGGTCGTTGCGCTTTATGAACGGTGCCATGAAATGTTGGCCGTGCCACATTGCAATGATCGCAGGCATCTCCACCGTTTCGTAGATGCCCATGGGCTCGAGGACGACCTGGCTCGTGCACCAGGTAAATCGTAAATATGAGGCGGCCGCCGCGCCGACGGCTTCCTGAAAGGCGGATGAGGAGACGATACGCTTGAACGATGGCATCGTCATTCAGCGCGCCGGTCGACCCGCAGCTTCGGGATCGAGCAGGCGGTGCAAGTGAACGATGAAATAGCGCATGTGGGCGTTGTCGACAGTGTGCTGCGCCCTGGCCTTCCAGGCGACATAAGCGCTGGCATAATTCGGGAAGACGCCGACCATGTCGATCTTGTTGAGGTCCTTGAATTCGCTACCGCCGAGTTCCGTGAGTTCGCCGCCAAGGACGAGATGCAGCAGTTGTTTTTTTGTTGTGGGTGGTTCTGCGGACATGAGTCGATCCCTGGTCGATGCCCCGCGGCGGCCTACATACCGGTTAGGCCGAATTCGAAGCGAATTCGGTTTCACGGTCGCGGACGAGGTCAATCAACGCGCCATGGCGGGCATAGCCTGCGGCTATCAGCGCACCATGTGCAATCTGTGAACCGTCGTATTTCAGCGGCCGGCCGGCAAGGTCGGTGAGTGCCCCGCCGGCTTCGTGCACCAAAAGATCGGCCGCTGCAAGGTCCCAATCATGACTGCCGCCGGATGCAAATGCGGCATCAAGTGCTCCGTGCGCAACACGTGCAATTCGCAATGCAAGCGAGTGCACCTTGGGCTGAGCTAATATGTCCGGCGTTAACCCGCAGAGACGCTCAAGATAGCGCTTCGGGCCGGCGAGCTTGGCGCCAGTGAGCGCTTCGCCGGGAGTCACCCTTATCGGTGTGCCATTAAGTGTGGCACCACCGCCGCGCGAAACAAGGAACATCTCGTCTGTCGCAGGCGCGTAGAGCGCCGCAATCATTGGGCGGCCGTGTTCGGCGAGCGCGACTGAAATCGTCCAGTCGGCGCGCCCGGAGATATAGGCGCGGGTGCCGTCAATCGGATCGACGATCCAGGTAAGGGGCAAGACGCGGTTGGGCAGGCGGTCTTGTGATTCCTCCGACAGCCAGCCGGTCCCGCCAATGAGCGCGGTGAGCTGCGCGTGCAGAAATTCGTTGACCGCGATGTCTCCCTCGGTCACCGGCGAGTGGTCGGTGCCCTTGGTCCACTGCTTGAACGGCCGCCGTGCGGTCGCGCGCGCGAGCTCGCCGGCGTCACGCATTACAGCGTCGAGTGGGGCACGCAACGCGACGATATCATTGTCCGGCAACGGTCAATCCTTCCACACGCAACGTCGGAGCATTGGTGCCGTAGCGGAATTCAAGGTCGTTTGCCGGCGTAAGTGTTCTAAACATGTCGAGCAAATGCCCGGCGATGGTGACCTCGCTCACGGGATAGGTGCGCTTGCCATTCTCAATCCAGAATCCCGATGCGCCACGGCTATAGTCACCCGTTACCATATTTGCGCCTATGCCGATCAGGTCAGTGACATAAAATCCATCGGCAATATCCGCGATAAGCGCGTCGGGGCTCAACCGGCCAGGCTCCAAATGCAGATTGCTAGGCCCGGGTGAAGTCACCGACGAGCCGGCGCGGTTGGCATTACCGGTGGTAACGAGACCAAGCTCACGCGCGGTCGCGCTATCGAGTAGCCAGGAGCGAAGCACGCCGTCCTCGACCAGCGCGAGCTTCTTGCAGCCGACACCCTCGCCGTCGAATGGATGGGAACGCAGCCCGCGCTTGCGCAGCGGATCGTCGATGATGTGAATGCCATCGGCGAACAGCTTGGCGCCCATCTTGTCCCGCAGAAAACTGGTCTTGCGCGCGACCGAGGCGCCATTGACTGCGCTGGCCAGGTGCGAAACCAGTGAACTAGCCGAGCGTGCGTCGAACACCACCGGTACCTTGCGAGTGGAAACCTTACGCGGATTAAGCCTCGCGACCGCACGCTCGCCAGCGTTGCGGCCAATTATTTCCGGGCTCTCCAGATCCGCCGCGTGCCGGACGGAGGAATAATCATAGTCGCGCTCCATGCCAGTGCCGTCACCGGCAATGGCGGTCATCGATAGGCCGTGGTTCGATCCGAGATAGGTGCCACGGAACCCATGACTGGTGACCAGCACCATCCCGCCGATGCCGGCCGAGGCGGAAGCGCCACCCGATTTACTGATCCCTTTTACGGCAAGTGCCGCCTGCTCGGCGGCTCGTGCGTGTGCCTCGAGCTTGACGACCGTTGGCAAGTTGGGATCGATCAGATCGAGGTCGGGAAAGTTGCGGGCCAGCAGATTTGCGTCGGCGAGGCCAGCGAACTTATCCTCAGGCGTTACCCGCGCCATAGCGACAGCCCGTTCGGCCAAGGCGGCCGCGCCGTTGTCCGCTAAATCATTTGTGGAGACCATGGCCTGCCTGCGCCCGATCAGCACGCGCAGGCCGAGATCGTCACCCTCTGCACGCTCGGATTCCTCTACCCGTCCATCGCGCACTTCAATGCCCAGCGACATTGTGCGTAACGCCACAGCATCGGCGGCGTCCGCTCCGGCAGCGCGCGCAGCTTTGACCAGCCGTTCCGCACGGTCGGTCAGCGGAGTTAGGTCAAGTAGCGAAGGGGCAGAAGCAAGCATTGTTCGGCTTTCACATGGGCGCGGGTGCAACGCGGTTCAACCACCGGAACAGGACAACTTGGTCAGCGGTGGCAACACCTCGTCAATCATGGTTTGCAACGTGGCGTCAATCATTCGTCGCGAAGGCCTCGCCGATACGTCTGGTTAACCCAAAACATTAAGCGGATTCGGACGCGTTTCTGCCATGTTTGGCACGCGACCCGGCGCAAAAGCCGGGCGCGGGAGAGTTTCGAGGCGTCGAATGCGAAGTGGCGGATGCGCCGGGTCGGGCCGCGCCTTGCGGCTCGACCCCTTTGGCTTGCCTGTGCGGTTTTACGCAAGCGATGCCGTCGCCGACGGGCAGGTTCGCGATGTCGAACTCCATCGCGAGCGTGTAGTCCTACGGCGTTCGCTGCACGGCATGCGCATGGCGCTCAATATGCCGGTCGCGGCCTTTGACGGCGTCTTGCTGCGGTTGGTGCCGGGCGAGGGCGGCGCTGAAGACGCGCTCGCGGTTGTGCTCAAGCACCATGATCCCGCGCTGACATTGCCGCTATTTGTGACATCTCAGCCTGACGAGGCACTGGCCGAATGGCGAGCCTGGAGGCAGGTGCTCGGCGTACCTCTTTTGCTCGCGGAACAGAACGCAGATGCGCGGGCGTCGAATGCGCAGCTGAGCGAATTGCACATCGAACGTCCTCGTCCCCGACGCCGCCGTCGGAGTGCGCTTAAAAAGCGTCGGCCTTCAATTCTCTTGCGGCGTGGACACGGCAAAATCACCAAGGCGACACCGGTCCATCGTGGCGAGCGCGAGAACGCGCGGAATTAGCTCGCCTAGTTTTTGCTCGCGCAACAAGTTGCTTCAATTGGCGTTTCCCGGGGTCCCATATCCGCCAGCGGTTGGCGTTTGAATGATAATTGCCTCGCTTGCGTCAATAACAGTGGCATCGCAGCCCTGTAGTTTTTCCATACCTCCGTCTCTTCGCCGCGCCCAGTTTTCTCCGACCTGGCCGGCTTGCCCGCCTGCAAGGCCGAACGGGCGCACCCGCCGGTGGCTGGACAAGATCGTGCATTCCATCTTTTCCAGGAAACGAATGGTGCGACGAATGCCATCGCCCGCATGCCACTGGCCGCGCCCGCCAGAGCCGGTGCGGATGTGGAAGTCCTCGAGCACGACGGGGTAGCGGAATTCCAAGACTTCGGGGTCGGTGAGGCGTGTGTTCGTCATGTGGGTATGGACTGCATCCGTGCCGTTGAAGCCGGGACCCGCCGGGGAACCGGAGCAGATCGTTTCGTAATACTGATAACGAGCGTTGCCGAAGTTGAGATTGTTCATGGTGCCCTGCGCAGCAGCAAGCGCGCCGAGCGCGCCAAAAAGGCAGTTGGTCACTGCTTGCGATGTTTCCACGTTGCCAGCGACCACGGCGGCAGGAAATTCCGGCGACAGCATCGAGCGTTCGGGGATCACGATGTTGATTGGCCGTAGACATCCAGCATTCATTGGGATGTCGTCATCAACCATCACGCGAAACACATAGAGTACCGCCGCGCGCGTCACCGGCTCTGGCGCATTAAAATTGGTCGGCTGTTGCTCGCTCGTACCGGTGAAGTCTACTGTCGCCTCGCGTTTTGCCTTGTCTACCGTGATCTTCACTTTGATCACGGTGCTCTGATCCATCTCGTAGCTGAATTCTGAATCGTGCAGCCGATCGATCACGCGCCGCACGCTTTCCGCAGCATTGTCTTGCACGTGCTGCATATAGGCCTTCACCACCGGCAGCGTGAAGTGTGTAACCATCTTGCGTAGCTCGGCGACGCCCTTTTCGTTGGCGGCAATCTGCGCTTTGATGTCATTGATATTCTGCACCGGGTTGCGTGCCGGATATTTGGCGCCAGTGAGTGCCGCCCTCAACTCTTTCTCACGGAAGCGGCCACGGTCGATCAGCTTGAAATTGTCAAACAGCACGCCTTCTTGTTCGATGGTGGTGGCGTTTGGTGACATTGAGCCGGGCGAAATGCCACCCACATCGGCATGATGCCCGCGCGAGGCAACCCAGAACAGGATCGATCTCTTCCTATCGTTGAACACTGGCGTGCAAACGGTAATGTCCGGCAAATGCGTGCCGCCGTTATAGGGCGCGTTGATTGCGTAAACGTCGCCAGGACGGATGCGGTCCTTATTTTCGCGGATGATTGTCTCGACCGCCCGATCCATGGAGCCGAGATGAACCGGCATGTGCGGCGCGTTGGCCACTAAAGTTCCGTCATGCGCGAATACCGCGCAGGAGAAATCCAGCCGCTCCTTAATGTTCACTGAATAGGCGGTGTTCTGCAGCGATACGCCCATCTGCTCGGCGATCGACGTGAATAGATTGTTGAACACCTCCAGCATGACCGGATCGGCATGGGTGCCGATGGCATGCGTGCGCTTGAGCTTTCTGGCGCGCGTCAGCAAGAGGTGATTTTTCGCCGTCAACTCGGCCTGCCAACCAGGCTCAACCACGATAGTCTGGTGCGGTTCGATGATGATGGCGGCGCCTTTGACGCGCGATCCGGGCTTGAGCTGGTCGCGGGTGTAGACATTCGCCTTGTGCCACGCTCCAGCGGAGAAGAACTGCGTTCGCAACGCCGGCTTTGGCAGGGCAGCGCGCGACCGCTTCACCACCTTTTCGTTGAATTTGGCGCCGCCGCCGACCGCCTCAACTGACACGGCTTCGACCACCATCTGCTTTGTGCGATCGATGAAACCGAAACGCGCTTTGTGAGCTTTTTCAAACGCACGTTTCATTGCCGCAGCATTACCGGCTGCCACAACCAGCGCGGTGTCGGTGCCCGCGTAGCGTATATGCGCGCGCACGAACACCTTGATCTTACCCGCCGGGACGCCTTGACTGGCGACTTCCAGCTTCGTCGCTTTTCCAAGCGATGCACCAACGCGTGCGATCACCTTGAGTGCTTTGTCGCCGAACGGCAGCTCGATTGCCTGTTCGCGCGTGGCGCGTATATCGGCCAGTCCCATGCCGTAGGCGGAAAGCAGTGAAGAGAACGGGTGCATGAGTACGCGAGTCATCCCGAGAGCATCAGCGACCAAACAAGCGTGCTGACCGCCGGCGCCGCCGAAGCAGTTGAGCGCATAGCGGGTAACGTCATAGCCGCGCTGCACAGATATTTTCTTGATCGCATTCGCCATGTTCTCGACCGCGATCTTGATGAAGCCGTCAGCGACCTCTTCGGCTGTGCGGCTACCGACCTGTTGCGCCATGTCGGTGAAGGCGTTGCGCACGGCATGCGCGTCGAGTGGCAGATTCTGCGGAGAACCGAAAATCTTTGGGAAAAAGTCGGCAATGAGCTTGCCGACCATCACATTGGCATCAGTGACGGCCAGTGGCCCGTCTCGCCGGTAGCATTTCGGTCCCGGGTTTGCCCCCGCCGAGTCGGGTCCGACGCGGAAACGCGCGCCATCGAAATGCAGAATCGAGCCGCCGCCGGCAGCAACCGTATGGATGAGCATCATTGGCGCACGCATACGCACGCCGGCGACTTCCGTTTCGAATGCACGCTCGTATTCACCGTCGAAATGGGACACATCGGTCGATGTGCCACCCATGTCGAAGCCGATGAGGCGATCCAGACCCGCTTGCCCTCCCGTTTCCGCCATGCCAACTACGCCGCCGGCAGGGCCGGACAGTATTGCGTCCTTGCCTTGAAAAAGTTCGGCGGCGGTGAGACCGCCCGAGGACATCATGAACATCAGTCGCGCGGCCGACCGCTTCGCGTCGAGATCCTTATCTACCTGCGCCACGTAGCGGCGGAGGATCGGCGATAGATAGGCGTCCACTACTGTGGTGTCCCCCCGGCCGACCAGTTTGATCAGCGGCGAGACTTCATGGCTTACGGATACCTGCGCGAAGTCCATTTCGCGCGCGAGCTCAGCGACGCGCTTCTCATGCTTTGGGAAACGGTACGCGTGCATGAACACGATCGCGACCGCTTTGATACCATCGGCCTTGGCCGCTTCCAGATCGCCACGAACCGCCGCGAGATTCGGTCCTTGCTCCACTGTGCCGTCGGCACGCACCCGCTCGTCAACTTCGGCCACGCGCTCATAGAGCATGTCGAGTTTGATGATGTGGCGAGCAAATATCTTCGGCCGCGCCTGATAACCGATCTTGAGTGCATCTCGGAAGCCTTTGGTGATCAGCAAGAGCGTGCGCTCGCCCTTGCGCTCGAGCAGCGCATTGGTCGCAACTGTTGTGCCCATTTTCACCGCACCAACGCGGCCAGCCGGGATTCCTTCGCCTGCTTTCAACCCAAGCAATTCGCGAATGCCCTGTACGGCGGCATCGGAGTAGGCTTCGGGGTTTTCTGACAGGAGTTTGTGCGCGACCAACGTTCCATTTGGTTGTCGTCCGACGATGTCGGTGAAGGTACCGCCGCGGTCAATCCAGAAGTCCCAAGGTTGCTGCAGTGATGTTTTTCTCGGCATGGCGCTGAACTTGCAAACGAGGCAGCACTATGTCCGGCCTGTCGAGGACAAAACAAGCCTGCTAGGCTCAAGTCCGCGAAAAAATTGGTGAACCATGAAGATACTATTCGCATTCGCAACCGCGCTGCTGGCCCCTGTTTAGGCTGCACCGGCGGCAGAAATCAAGGCCCCGAGTGGCAACGGCGCCAAAGCCGCGGTGCGTGAATTGTGTACATTGTGTACGTTGTTCGAGCGCGCCACGTTGATCCACTTTCTCACCGCACCTGCCGCCGCGCCGACGCATAGAGCCAAAGGCTTCGATACGATCTGAGCACTCCGATCTATTGCGTGGCGACCATACCAAGCGCCATCATGCGGCAGGGGTTACAATGATCCGCATCTTCCTCGACCGGCTTTATCTCTCTGCAGGCTATGCCGCTGGCGCTTTTCTGATCTTGATCTTCGGTATCATGATGTTCATGTCGCTCGGCCGGCAAGTCGGACTCAATATTCCGGCAGGCGACGACTTCGCTTCCTGGTGTATGGCTGCCATGGCATTCCTCGGTCTCGCGCATACTTTCAAGCGGGGCGAAATCATTCGCGTAGGCGTGTTGATCGAGCAAGTGTCGGGGCGCAAACGGTGGGCCTTGGAAGTTTTCGCGCTCGCGGTTGCCACCATCTTTACGCTTTACTTCACTTGGTATGCGCTGGCGATGACCTACGATTCCTGGCGCTTTAATGACATGGCGCAAGGTGTGCTCTCGATCCCGCTTTGGATCCCGCAGATCGGCTACAGCGGCGGTCTGGTTATTCTCGCCATCGCGCTGGTGGATGAACTCTTCCATGTTCTCAAGGGCAATAAGCCAAGCTACGAGAAAGAGCCACCATCGTCGCCCGACGAATTGGTGGAGCGTATCGCTTCGGGCGGGGCTGGCTGATGCACGACATCGGCCTCGTCAACCTCTCGCTAATTTTGCTGGGCGTCCTCATCGTCGTTCTTAGCAGCGGCGTTTGGATCGCGGTCGCACTCGGACTGGTCGGATTTATCTCGATGGCGCTCACGACCAGCGTGCCGATCGGCTCGGTGTTGGCGACAACGGTTTGGAGTGCAAGCGCTTCGTGGACGCTCGCGGCGCTGCCGCTGTTCATCTGGATGGGCGAAATCTTATTCCGCACGCGCTTGTCGGAAGAAATGTTCCGTGGCCTGTCGCCATGGCTGCAATGGCTTCCGGGGCGGCTCGTGCACGTGAACGTAATCGGCTGCGGCATCTTTGCTGCGGTGTCGGGCTCCTCCGCCGCGACCTGCGCAACTATCGGCAAGATTGCGCTGCCCGAGTTGGAAAAGCGCGGCTACGACAAGGGGATCAGTCTTGGTTCTTTGGCCGGCTCCGGCACGCTTGGCCTGCTGATCCCGCCATCGATACCTATGGTGGTCTATGCGGTGACCGCCAACGTGTCGGTGCTGCAGGTCTTTCTCGGCGGCTTTTTGCCCGGCTTTCTCGTAATGGCGCTGTATTCTGGCTACATCATCGCCTGGTCGCTGTTGAATCCCAGCAAAATTCCGCCGCGTGATCCGCCGATGCCATTCCGCAAGAAGCTTGCGGAATCGACCAAGCTCATTCCATGCCTGCTGTTGATTCTTGCGGTGTTCTTTTCGCTTGTGCTCGGCTTCGCGACCGCAACCGAGTGCGCCGCCTGGGGTGTTTCCGGCGCACTATTGCTGGCGTGGTGGAGCGGTACGCTCAATCGAAAAACTTTTTTTGAAAGCGTGATGAGCGCCACGCGCCTCACCTGCATGATCATGTTCATCCTCGCCGGCGCCGCCTATACGACCGCGGCGATGGCCTATACCGGAATTCCAGCCGCACTCGCGGAATGGGTTAAGGGCCAAAGCCTCACGCCTGGAATGCTCGCGCTATATCTTAGCGTGATGTATATAATCCTCGGGTGCCTGATCGATGGCATCTCGATGATTGTGCTCACGATGGTGATCGTGTTGCCGATGATCAAGCAAGCAGGGCTCGACCTTATCTGGTTCGGTGTCTACCTCGTCATACACGTCGAAATGGCGCAGATCACCCCGCCGGTCGGCTTCAATCTGTTCGTACTCCAGAACATGAGTGGCCGGGACACTTTCTCGGTCGCGCGCGCCGCATTTCCGTTCTTTCTGCTGCTAATCGCTGCGGTCTTCATCATCACGGAATTCCCGCAGATCGTTCTGATCTTGCCGCAGCTCGCGTTTCCGCCGAGTTGAGCCCTTTCTGTTTCATGCTAGGCTATTGACCGCGTTCGTGCCGGTTTTTCGAACCGAGAGGCGTCCGATGACCACGTTGTTCCGTTCCCTGCTGCTGGCTGCGTTCGTGTCGGCGGTAATTGCCATGCAGCCTGCGTCGGCCCAGATCAAATGGAATTTGCCGGCGGCCTATCCGGCGGATAATCCACACAGCGAGAATCTTGCGCTGTTCGCCAAGGATGTCGCTGCCGCAACCAACGACAAGTTGCAGATCACCGTTCATCCCGGCGCCTCGCTGTTCAAGGCGCCCGACATCAAGCGCGCGGTTCAGACCGGCCAAGCGCAAATCGGCGAAGTGTTGATCTCGCTGCACGAGAACGAAGCCCCCGTCTTCGGCGTGGACGTAATTCCGTTCCTCGCCACCAGCTTCACCGAATCGAAGAAGTTGTGGCTGGCATCGAAACCGGCGATCGAAAAGAAGCTCGCGTCGCAAGGATTAATGCTGTTGTTCACCGTTCCCTGGGCCCCACAGGGCATCTACGCCAAGAAGGAGCTCAATTCGATAGACGACATGAAGGGACTCAAGTGGCGCGGCTACAATGTCGGCACCTCCCGCATCGGCGAACTCGTCGGCGCCCAGTCGGTCACTGTGCAGGCCGCCGAATTGGCGCAGGCACTCGCGACCGGCGTGGTCAACTCCTTCATGACTTCAGCCGCCACCGGCTATGACAGCAAGGCTTGGGAGTCGATGGCTTACTTCTATGACACGCAGGCCTGGATTCCGAAGAACGTAACATTCGTGAACAAGGCTGCCTTCGATGCGCTCGACAAGCCCACGCAGGATGCGCTGCTCAAAGCGGCGGCGACCGCCGAAACGCGTGGTTGGAAAATGTGGGAGGACAAGAGTGGCTGGTATCTCGACCAGCTCAAATCGCACGGCATGAAAGTGTTGCCGCCAAGCGATGCTTTGAAATCAGGTTTAAAAAAGGTTGGCGACCAGCTCACGGCCGACTGGCTGAAAAAAGCAGGTGCCGATGGAGAAGCGGTGATCGCGGCCTACAAGAAGTAGTCCAGCTCAAACTGAGGGGAGAGTACGATGGAGAGGACTACGAGAGTCCTCGCATTCGTGAACCTCATGTTCGCTGGCGGTTTTGCAAGCGCGGCTTCGGCACAGACCCAATGGGATTTGCCGACAAACTACGCCGCCAGCGCATTTCACACCAAAAACGTCGTGCAGTTCGCCGCGGACGTGGACAAGGCGACCGGCGGATCGTTGAAAATCGCCGTCCATCCGGGTGGCACGATGATCAAGCACGCCGAGATCAAGCGAGCGGTCAGCGATGGCAAGGTTGCGGCCGGTGAAATATTGATTTCACTCGCGGCCGACGAGGCGCCCGTCTATGGCATCGATTCAATTCCATTTCTCGCAACCGGCTATGAGGGCGCACGCAAGCTGTATGATGCGCAAAAGCCTTATCTCGAAAAGCAGCTCGCGAAGGAAGGATTGGTCCTTCTGTTTTCTGTGCCGTGGCCCCCTCAGGGCATCTACGCCAAGCGTGAAATCAAGTCGGTAGATGATTTCAAAGGAATGAAATTCCGTACCTATAACGTGATGACCAAGCGGATCGCTGAACTTGCAGGCGCGCAGCCGACGCAGATCGAAGTCCCGGATCTTCCCGCCGCGTTTGCGTCGGGGCGTGTGGATGTCATGATCACTTCGGCGTCGAGCGGGGTGCAATCGAAGGCCGAGGAATATCTGACGCACTACATGGATACGCAGGCCTGGGTGCCACGCAATATAGTGTTTGCCAACAAGGCAGCGTTCGAACGGCTATCTGCGGTGGGAAAAAAGCACTGACCGATGCGGCAAGGGCGGCTGAGGAGCGCGGCTGGAGATTGTCGATCGAGGAAATGACGGTAAAGACCGAGGCGCTCAAGGAGGCTGGCATCATCGTGCTCGCACCAAGCCCGGCGCTCGAATCTGGCATGGCGAAGATCGGCTTCGTCATCGCGAAGGAGTGGGCAACATCCGCCGGTGCCGACGGCGAAGCGATGCTGGCCGCGTACAGGAAGTAAGCACTTTGGCTGCCATCTCCTATGGCGCAACGCCCGCTAGCGTCTCGTTACACCCATGCGTTGTCCGGCGAGTACTGCGGCTACGACCGCGGTTGCGTAAAGCAGTGTCGATATATCGAAGCGCTCGCCGTTCACGGGCACCGACAGGGCAACGATTACAAACGGCTGCAGAAGCATCAATTGGCCCACCCGGGCGACGCCGCCCATCGCCATCGCCGCATTGAATACGAAAAACGCAAGGAATTGACTGATCAGACTGACGTAAGCGAGTCCGGCCCAGGCCGGAGCAGGCACGTCCGTGAAGTCAGCTGGCCAAAGGGTGAAGGCCGCAACCAAAGACAGCGGCAGGAATAGCGTGACTTGCCATGAAATCACTTCCCAGCCGGGCCGCTGCATACTGAGTCGGCCTGACAGTGCATAGCCGAATGCCCCAGAGATCACGGTGCCAAGCAGATAGAAATCGCCGAGCTGAATTGTATTCGCATCGCTCTGCCGTACCATGAAGATAAGTACAATGACTGCGCCTGCTGTACTCGCGAGCCAGAAGCCGAGGCTCGGGCGCTCGTGAGCAACGAGCGATGCAGCGGCGGCAGTTGCAAGCGGAATGATGCCGAGCACGACACCGCCATGAGCGGCCGGCACATGTGCCATGGCCAGCCCCATGAAAACCGGGAAGCCGACGATAGTACATAGTCCGGCGAGCACGAATTCGTGCCACAGTGCGCGCGGTAGCATAGGCCGGCGCAACACGAACAGCAGTAGCAGACCGGCGCAACCGGCGATCGCCGCACGTGCGGCCCACAGAAACAGCGGGTCGAGCGCGGCGACTGCGAGTCTTGTCGCTGGTAGCGTGCCGCCGAACAAGAGCACGCCAGCGACACCGAGTGCGAGACCAAGTTTTTCGCGGGAGGTCGTCATGAGAGGCGGCGGACGCTAGCCTGCTGCCCTACACTGCGCCAGTACGCTCAAAATTGGCGGGGGCCCGACGATTTTTTGCCGCCGAGCCCCCTTACAACGTATCAGCCGGCCTGTAAGCCGGGTTCTGTATGGCCTGCGGCGCGAGCCGCAGACGTGACGGCCATTCCTCTCGCACGCCGGTTGCCCGGCGCGTCAAGCAACCTACCCGAACGGCTGATCCGGACTGATCTGGGATTGCTCCCGCGCCGTTCCTATTCGGTCTTGCTCCCGGTGGGGTTTGCCGTGCCGCTTCCGTTGCCGGAAACGCGGTGCGCTCTTACCGCACCGTTTCACCCTTGCCGCGGCTAAACGCAACGCGCCGAGGCGGTCTCTTCTCTGTGGCACTATCCCTGGGGTTTGATCCCCGCCGGACGTTATCCGGCACCGTTCATCCATGGAGCCCGGACTTTCCTCCCCGGCCGCCTTTCGGCATTGGCGCGGAGCGGCCGTCCGGCCGACTGACGGGATAGGAATGGGGATAATAGGCCCGTACGTCAAGGTTCGTTCCAGGACAGCCTTAAGGAAGCTCATTGCGCAACTGTATCAGCCGAGTGGCTGAGGACGCGTCTCAATGAGCGCACGCAATGTCAGCAACGTGGACGGATCAGCGATCCCGTCGACGCGCGCCTGCCGAAAATGGCGCTGGAATGCCATAACAACCTCGCGCGTAGCTTCGTCATAGTTGCCGGTCTCTTCGAGGCCATAGCCGTAGGAGCGCAGGGTCCGCTGCAGTCGCGTCACCGAGTCACCGCGGTCGCCAGGCTTGAGTCCCGTGCCTTCGAGATTGAGTGGGGCAGCGCGCACCCAGTGGCCGATGCCGGATTCGCTCAGCAGCCCCCAGGGAAATTTCTCGCCCGGATCTTGTTTGCGGGAAGGCGCCACATCTGAATGACCTAAAATGCGGTCGGCGCTGATCGGCCCCCGCCGCGCGATGATCGACTTACAGAGCGAGATCACCGCTGCGACCTGACGCAGCGGAAAGCCAGTGTAGCCGAATTCATGGCCCGGATTGACGATCTCGATGCCGATCGAGCGTGAGTTGACATCCGTTTCGCCAGCCCAGGACCCTTCGCCAGCGTGCCAGGCGCGTCGTTCCTCCGGTACGCACTGCACAATGCGGCCGTCTTCGAATACCACATAGTGGGAAGAGACCTTGCTTGCAGATTTTGTGAGCTGTTGCAGCGCGGCCTCTCCCGTCTGCATTCCGGTGTAGTGCAGAAGGATCATGTCGGGTGAGCGTGCGTCCTTACGCTCGTCGAAATTGGGCGAGGGCGCGACGTCGGCGACAATAAAAGAATCCGGCGGAAAAGCGGACATGGGCCGGAACCGGTGGTGGACGTGGGGCGGGCATAATTCACCGTGCCCGAGCAAAAAAGCAAGACTTGTATAACATACGGTTCATGCCTTGTGTGTTATGCGCGCGCTATGTCGGCTCCGGTCGAAGTCGCAGCTGTTTCGTCGCCTGGCGCGCGCACCACGGTCACTGTGCATGGTGCTTGAGCGACAACATGCGCTGAAACACTGCCGAGATAACGGCGCAACATCGAGGTTGCGCGTGCGCCCATCACGATGTGGTCGACGTGGTTATGACGGGCATAGTCGACCAGTTGGCTCGCCGCGTCAGTTGATTCGAGTACATGGTAGGTGATGCGCTCGGGGGCTATTGGAATGGCGCGCGCCCAGTGCTTGAGCTCTATCAGACGGCCCAGGTGCGGATTACGCCCTTCCGTGTCCTCGAGTTTATCGAGCGTAAGACGGGCGATTTTCAGGACATTGACGCATGCAAGCCGCGCATTTGGTTCAGTAGCGAGTACGCGCCGCACTGCGACTGCGAGAGCTTGGCTAAGCGCCTCATGGCCAGGTTCAAGATCAATCGCTGCCAGTACGATGGGCGCATCGGCGAGGTGGCTTGCCACTGCGCGGCGGAAACGCAACGGCGGATTTCGGGTTATGCGCAACCATCGCCAGAGGACGGTAAGAGCACTGTCACGCCGCGTGCGGACGGCGCGCTGAGTGAGGGGGACCTGTTCGGGATGCTGCAGATCGAAAGCGAGTTGAGCGGCGGTCGCGTAACGCGCCTCCGGATCGACCTCCAAGCAGCGCAGGATGATCTCTTGTAGCCATGGTGGCACGGCAGGGTTGCGCCCACGCGGAGGCACGGGATCGCGCCACAGTCGCCAACGCCAATTGTCCGCGCGCTGTGGCTCGCCGAACGGACGCTCGCCAGTCGCTAAAAAATTGAGGATCACGCCGAGTGCGAATAGGTCGCTGCGCGGATCGCCGCGATCGCCGAGGACCTGCTCCGGCGAGATGTAGGCGCCGGTGCCGACTGGCCCTTCCGTCTCCTCCTGCACCAGGTCGGGCAGTTGGTCATGTCGCGACAGCCCAAAATCGATAAGCACTGCGTCGTTGCCGCGTAGGATCACATTGCTCGGCTTTAAATCCAGATGGATCACGTGCTGGCGGTGGATGTCGTGCAGGGCAAAAGCAATCTTGGCTCCAATCGTCGCAACCTCGGCGGGCGGCAATGGCGTTTTGTCGAGCAGGGATTTCACCGACGGGCCGGCGACAAATTCCATCACGATGTAAGGCCGGTCGAAATCGCCAGCGGCGACAAAGCGAGGCGCGTGCGGCCCAATGAGACGTGGTAGAATCATTTGCTCGACTTCGTAGCCGACGATGGTGAGGGGATCTTCACCGGGCCGCAGCAGCGGGATCTTCATCAGCATCGGCAGATCATTGCCATCGCGCGCGACGCGCCAGAAGCTCGCCATTCCGCCGGACTCGAGGGGTTCAATGAGACGAAACCCGTCGATTACCTGGCCAGCTTTGAGTTCGTGTCGATCCATGTTTTCAAGCTCCCTCGATCAAGCGGGAACTCAAGATCAGTGGCAACCCTGCGTCGCGCACCTTGCGCGCGGCGGCTTCGTTGTCATACGGCACGCGCACATAGACCAGGACGTTACGTTCCGTATCAAACGCACCGTAGCAGGCAGCCGGATTGTAATCGCGCGGCTGCCCGACCGAACCAATCACCGCGATCCAGCGCCGTTGCGCGAGTAGCGGAATTTCCACGGCCTGCACCGGCTGGAAGCCGGCAAGCTTTCCGGTCGGCGACAGATGGAAAAGTTCCGGGATGTGCACGTGGCCGCAGAATGTGGCGTGCGCACGGGTCGCCATGAAGCTGCGCGACGCCGCCGAGATATCGGTAATGTACTCCCAGTACTCCGGTGCGTGCGCGCTGGCATGCACGAACAACCGGCCACCATCTTCGAAGGTCAGGGGCAATTGGGTGAGGAATTCGCGCTGGGTGGCATCGAGCTTCGGCCGCGTCCAGTCGATCGCCTCAGCCGCAATCGAGTTCATGCCACCGGTGCCACTGGCGATGGCCGCGTCATGGTTGCCCAGAAGGGCCACCGCGCCGCTCTCGACCTCGCGCATCACCGTGTCGATTGCAAAGCCGGGGTCGGCGCCGTAACCGACGTAGTCGCCGAGAAAGATAAAGCGATCGATGCCGCCGCGGCGCGCGTGGTCGAGGCTTGCCTCGAGTGCTTCGCGGTTGGCGTGAATGTCACTGAACACTCCAATCCACATGACTTCACTAGGACCCGGTGCAGGCCGGAATTCGGCAACGTTTCTTTAAGTTTAACCGCCGTTAATGGCGTTGATCTGCCGCAACGGCGTGCCTCGGGAGGATTTGCGCCGATTTCTTGACGGCCATATAATCCCATGATATCCCAAAATTTCCCAAACCGGGACATGACGTTATCAGGCGCAACGCTGACCCGGCTAAATGTCGTCGGTAGGTATCCCAAGAGCGCCCTTGGTTGCGTCAAGTCGGCATGGAGTGCGGGGTATGGACCGCTTCGTGGCGAATTTCACGCTGCGGCTCGACTCCAAGGGACGCGTCTCGATCCCTGGTTCGTTTCGCGCAGTGCTCGGCCGCGACAGCTTCGAGGGCCTTTACTGTTATCCGGCGCTGGATCGTCCCGCGATCGACGCCGGCGGAAGTGCGCTGATGGTGGAGATCGAGGCCTTGATCGGGCGCTATGCCCCGTTTTCCGACCAGCGCGAACAGCTCGCCCTGGCGCTCTATGGCACCAGCGAGACCCTGAAGATCGACGGCGAGGGGCGGGTGGTGTTGAGCGAGAACCTCAAGCGTCATGCGGGCATTACCGAGACGGTGGCGTTTGTCGGTCTCGGCCACAAGTTTCAGATCTGGGAGCCCGGCCGTTTCCAGAGCGAGCTCGCGGAGGCCACCCAAAAGGTGCGCGCGCTCAAAGGGGAGCTGAGTTCCCAGGCGGCGCGCAACGCGCTCGGAGCACGGGAATGACGGCGGGCGGCGGCGGCTCGGCTGTCGCTGGCGGACTGGCCCTCCACATTCCCGTGCTCGGCCGCCCCGTGGTTGAGTTTCTCCAGCCTCGTGATGGCGGCATTTATATCGACGGCACCTTTGGCGCTGGCGGCTATACGCGCGCGATCCTGGCGGCCGCCCAAAGTAAAGTGCTCGGCATCGACCGTGATCAGACCGCCATCGCCTTGGGGGCGGACCTGGTCGAGCAAGCCAAAGGCCGTCTGACACTTGTCGAGGATCGCTTTTCCAACCTCGACGCGATCGCGCGCGCGGTCGGATACGACACAGTTGACGGTGTAGTGCTTGATCTCGGCGTGTCCTCCATGCAGCTCGACAGGGCCGAGCGCGGTTTCTCTTTCCGGCTCGACGGGCCCCTCGACATGCGTATGGGTAGCGAGGGTCCTAGTGCAGCCGAAATCATTGCGGTTGTAAGCGAGCGCGATCTCGCCGACATTATCTTCTCACTCGGCGAGGAGAGGCATTCGCGTGCCGTCGCCCGCGCTATCATCAAAGCGCGCTCCAGCGCTCCGATCGAAACATCCCGCGCGCTTGCCGAAATCGTCACATCGGCCGTACGTTCACGCTCCGGCGATATCCATCCGGCGACCCGTACTTTTCAGGCGTTGCGCATCTTCGTTAATGACGAACTCGGCGAACTGGTTACGGCACTTCAAGCCGCCGAACGCATTCTCAGGTCCGGCGGCCGGCTGGTGGTGGTGTCATTCCATTCGCTTGAAGATCGGATCGTCAAATCGTTCTTCGCCGATCGTGGTGAGACCCGTGGCGGATCGCGTCACGCGCCCGAGGTCAAGCGTCCAACACTAACCTTTCGCGTTCTCACCAAACGACCCGTGGTCGCGGATGAGGATGAGATCATGCGCAACGCGCGCGCTCGCTCAGCCAAATTGCGCGCGGTTGAGCGCACTGATGCGCCGGCGCGGGCTGGCGTGCCATCCGACCTGTTGCCGCGTTTGCCATCACTCGCCGAAGTCCTGAGAGGACGGTAAGCATGCGCCTGCTGAACCTTCTCGTCATCGGCGCGCTCATTCTGGCGGCGTCTTTTGTATACAAGATTAAGTTCGATTCCACCCTCCAGGCCGAGCGAGTCGCCCAGCTGCGGAGCGAACTGCGCCGCGAGCGCAACGCTATCGCCATACTGCGCGCCGAATGGGCGAAGCTTGATACGCCCGCCCGGATACAAGGATTGGCCGACCGCCATTTGGCGCTACAGCCAATCAAACCGACCCAATTCGATAACCTCGACCGGTTGCCCGAGCACCCGCCCGCGATTGTGCCGCAGCCTGGCAACGATCCGATCGGCGCTATGCTCGCACCTGCGTCCGAAACGACTGGCAGCGTGCTGCTGCCTCGGCCGAGGTGACCGCAATGCACGGACCGAAGAAGCAAGCCGAAAGCCGCTGGCAGCGCGTTCTGCGTTCGTTGCTCTACGGCCGCGACGTTGACCGCAACGTGAAGGCGAAGGCACGGCTCGGCCTTGCCATCCTTGTGTTCGCCGGCATCTTTTCGATCATCGCCGTACGCCTGGTGATGTTCGCGACGGTAAGTGAAGGCCATGGCGGCCGCCGCAGTGTTGCGCAAGATGCCGTCGCTACTGCACGTCCCGACATCCTCGATCGTAATGGGGAAATCCTCGCCACCGACGTGAAAACGCCGTCGCTGTTCGCCGAGCCGCGCAAGATCCTCGATGTGGATGAAGCGGTTGAATTGCTCACGGCAGTGTTGCCGGATCTCGACGCAAACGAGGTTCGTGAACGCTTGTCGTCGAAGCGAGGTTTCGTGTGGCTCAAACGCGAAATTACGTCGAGCCAGCAGCAGGAGATTCATCGCCTCGGTATTCCCGGCGTCGGGTTCCTGACTGAGAACAAGCGCGTCTATCCCAATGGACCAGTGGTCTCGCATGAAATCGGACACGTGAACATCGACAACCAGGGTATCGCCGGCATTGAAAAGTGGCTCGATGGTCAAGGACTCGCCGCATTGCATATGGCGGGATTGGCCACCGACCAGCTACAGCGACCAGTGACACTTGCGGTCGACCTGCGTGTGCAATTCGCGCTGCGCGACGAACTCATCGCTGCGCGCGAAAAGTATAAGGCCAAGGCTTCAGCCGGCGTGATTGCCGATGTCAACACCGGCGAGATTGTTGCCATGGTATCGGAGCCCGACTTCGATCCAAACAATCCGCGAGAGGCCAATGACCCGAACCACCTTAACCGCCTGACTACCGGCGTTTATGAAATGGGCTCTACGTTCAAAGCTCTGACGCTGGCGATGGCGCTCGATAGTGGTCGTATCTCGCTAACGTCTTCTTTCGACGCGCGTCTGCCGCTGCGTTACGGGAAATTCGAGATCAACGACTACCATGCGCAGAAGCGCGTGCTCACGGTGCCAGAAATCTTCACCTATTCGTCCAATATCGGCACCGCGCGCATGGCGCTCACACTCGGCGTTGAATATCACAAGGCGTTTCTGAAAAAGCTTGGCCAACTCGATCGATTGCGTACGGAGCTGCCGGAAAGCGCAGACCCGTTGGTACCCAAGCATTGGGGTGAGCTCAACACCGTCACCATCGCGTTCGGTCACGGCCTTTCGGTGGCACCCCTTCAGGCCGTGATGGGCATTTCCGCGCTGGTCAACGGCGGCAAGATGATTCCGCCGACTTTCCTCAAAAGGGATCAGGCTGAAGCAGATAAGCTCGCCAGACGCGTAATTAAGCCGGAAACCGCTGATAAAATGCGCTATCTGATGCGCCTCAACGTGGAAAAAGGCACCGCGACGCGGGCCAATGTGCCGGGCTATTATGTTGGCGGCAAAACCGGCACCTCGGACAAAGTAGTCGGCGGGCGCTACTCCAAGATCAAAGTCTTGACCAGTTTCACCGCCATATTGCCAGCCGACAAGCCGCGCTATCTGTTGTTGATCATGCTTGATGAACCGCACGGTCTACCCGAGACCCATGGCTTCACGACCTCGGGCTGGAATGCGGTGCCAGTCGGCGCCCAGGTGATCGAGCGGGTAGCCCCGCTGCTCAGCATTCCACCGCGCTTCGATCTGCCCAAGGCCGACCAAATGCTGCTGGTGAGTGCGAAGGAAGCCCGGTGAAGCTGCGCGATCTTCTGCCGGAGGCTGCGACCGACGAGCGCCTGGGCGCAATCGAGGTCGAGAGCGTGACCGCCGACAGTCGCAGAGTGAAGCCCGGATTCCTCTTTGTCGCCATTGCAGGCGCCAAGGCCAATGGTGCGCATTTTGCCAGGCAAGCCGTTAGCGCCGGCGCCATTGCCGTCGCGGCCGAGCAGCGGCCCGCGGCATTGTCTGACGCGGTCGCATTTATCCGCGTGAACAACCCGCGCCGCACACTCGCGCTGGCGGCAGCAAAACTCTTTCCTTGCCAGCCGGAAACAATCGCCGCCGTCACCGGCACGAGCGGGAAAACCTCGGTCGCCGCATTTACCCGGCAGATATGGACTACGCTCGGCTACCAATCGGCGAGTATTGGCACCATCGGCGTGGTGTCGCCCAAGGGCGAGCACCACGGTTCGTTGACGACGCCCGACCCGATCGAGCTACATCGCACTCTCGATCAATTGGCAGGCGAGGGCGTGACGCATCTCGCACTCGAAGCTTCCTCTCATGGCCTCGATCAGCACCGGCTCGACGGTGTGCGAATTGTAGCAGGCGCCTTCACCAATCTCTCGCGTGACCATCTCGACTATCATCCGACCATCGAGGCCTATCTCGCCGCCAAGCTCCACCTGTTCGAGGACTTGATCGTGGCGGGCGGGACGGCGGTGATTGGCGTTGACGATTGTTATGCAGGACAGGTCATCGACATAGCGAAGAAGCGCGGTCTCAAAATCATTGCCGTGGGCGAACACGGTGCAGACATCAAACTGGTCAGCGCGTCCATCGACGGTTTCGCACAAATGATCACAGTTGCTCATGATCGGCGCACGTATAGGGTCAGGTTGCCGCTTGTTGGCGCCTTTCAGGTGCAAAACGCCGGTATTGCCGCGGGGCTCGCGATAGCAACTGGCGCCGAACCGGCGCGCGTGTTCGCGGCATTGGAAAAGCTCACCGGCGCCAAAGGCAGGCTGGAACTTGCCGGCACCCGCAACGGTGCGCCGATCTTCGTCGACTACGCGCACAAACCGGACGCGCTTAAGAAGGCGCTCGAGAGTCTGCGCCCTTATGCTCGCGGGAAGCTCGTCGTCGTGTTTGGTGCCGGGGGCGATCGCGATACTGGTAAACGCCCAATCATGGGCCGGATCGCGGCAGAGAATGCCGACCGCGTCATCGTGACCGATGACAACCCGCGCAGCGAAAACCCGGCCGCAATCCGTGCTGCCATTCTCGCCGATGCGCCGGGTGCCGCAGAAATTAGCGATCGTGCCGAGGCTATTCGGAAGGCTATTGCGGAGCTTGAGGCCGGTGACGCGCTGCTGATCGCGGGCAAGGGCCACGAGGCGGGGCAGATCATCGGCGATCGCATTGTGCCGTTCTCGGACCACGAGGCCGTGGCAGCGGCCCTGCAGGGCAAAGTGGCATGATCCCGATCGACCTTCCTGCGCCAGGCGCATCGCGACAGGCAGTGTTGCGATGCAGACCCAGCACCGTTTCAATCTCCGACTCCGGTGCGATCTCGGGTGCGCCCGGGATAAGCCTTGGAGAAATCGCATGAGTGTACTCTGGACGCTCGATGCCATGGCCGCGGCGATGCATGCCGAACGCGCCGGTCCTTTGCCGATGGACTTGACCGGCATTTCCATTGACAGCCGCAGATTGACCAGGGGTGAGGCGTTCTTCGCCATTCAGGGCGAAAACCGTGATGGCCACGACTTCGTTGACGATGCGCTGAAAGCCGGCGCCGGCCTCGCGGTGGTGTCGAGCGGTCAGCGCGGGCGTTTCGCCGATGCACCACTTTTGGTCGTTCCTGATGCGCTCGAAGCCTTGCGCGATCTGGCGCAAGCCGCGCGTGCGCGCATGCATGCGAAAGTCATCGCTGTCACCGGCTCTGTCGGCAAGACCGGCACAAAGGAAGCATTGCGGTTGGCGCTGTCGGCCGACGGCGAAACACATGCTTCTGTTGCGTCGTACAACAATCACTGGGGTGTGCCGCTATCGCTCGCGCGCTGTCCCGCAAGCACGAAATACGCTATATTCGAGATTGGGATGAACCATGCCGGAGAAATCACGCCGCTTACGAAGCTCGTAAGGCCACATGTAGCAATTGTTACCGGCGTTGAGCCGGTGCATCTGGAATACTTCGGCTCGCTGGAGAAGATCGCTGACGCCAAGGCGGAAATTTTTGCAGGCGTCGAGCCGGGGGGCGCCGTTGTCCTTAATCGTGACAATGCGCAATATGCACGGCTCGCGGCTGCCGCCAAGGCTGCATGTATTGAGCGTATCGTTCCCTTCGGGGAGCACGATGACGCCGATGCACGATTGGTTCGCCTTTCGCTACATGCCGACTGCTCAACCGTCGATGCGCGCATTCTGGGGCACACTGTCACCTACAAGCTCGGAGCACCCGGCCGGCATCTCGTTCTCAATTCGCTCGCGGTCCTGGCTGCGGTTTCGCTCGCCGGGGCGGATCTCGCGCTGGCTGCACTCGCACTCAGCAATCTCAAGCCTGCCAGCGGGCGCGGCACGCGTAGCATGCTGACAGTTCCTGGCGGGAACGCGCTCCTGATTGACGAAAGCTACAATGCCAATCCTGCTTCCATGCGCGCGGCAATCGCTTTGCTTGGCCAGGCGCCGATCGGCAAGCGCGGCCGTCGCGTTGCAGTGCTGGGTGATATGCTGGAATTAGGACCAACAGGCGCCGAACTGCACCGCGCACTCGCGGGCGCTATCGAGGCTGCCGGTATCGACGTCGTTTACTGTTCTGGGCCGCTGATGCGCGCGCTGTGGGAGGCTCTTCCCTCGCGCGCCCGGGGCGGCTATGCCGATACGGCGATGGGGCTGGAGCGAATTGTACTGGGCGCCATCCAAGCGGGCGACGCGGTGATGGTGAAGGGCTCGCTCGGCTCGAAAATGGGTCCGATCGTCAGGGCGTTGGAACGGCAATTCCCGAGGCAGGGCGCGCTCAATCAGGTGCCTGCGCAGGGGTGAGTACTCAGGGTTCAACCCAATGTTCTACTGGCTGACTGAGCTTTCCGACAAAGTCTCCTTTTTCAACGTCTTTCGCTACATCACCTTTCGAACTGGCGGTGCCATCGTCACCGCCCTGATATTCGTATTCCTGTTCGGTGGGCCGATCATCGACCTTTTACGCCTCAAGCAGGGCAAGGGTCAGCCCATTCGGAGCGATGGCCCGCAGTCGCATCTGGTGACCAAGAAGGGCACGCCGACGATGGGCGGCTTGATGATTTTGTCCGGACTGATGATGTCGACGTTGCTGTGGGCAAACCCGAAGAGCCCCTACGTTTGGGTCGTGTTGGGAGTCACGCTCTCATTTGGTCTGATAGGCTTCTATGACGATTACCTCAAAATTATCAAACAAACCCACACCGGTATTTCCGGCCGCACGCGGCTGATCGTGGAGGCGGTGATCGCTGTGGCGGCTTGCACGGCGCTCGCGAATCTTGGACGCGGACCGATTGCGACTTCGCTCGTATTCCCGTTCTTCAAAGAGCTGGTGTTCAATCTCGGCTGGGCTTTCGTGCTGCTCGGCGCGTTCGTTATCGTCGGCGCGGGGAACGCGGTTAATCTGACTGACGGCCTCGACGGTTTGGCGATCGTGCCGGTCATGATCGCGGCGGCAACCTTCGGCCTTATCTCGTATCTCGCGGGTAACGCAGTCTTCGCCGAATATTTGCAGATCCATTATGTTGCCGGCACCGGCGAGCTTGCGGTGTTATGCGGCGCGGTGATCGGCGCTGGCCTCGGCTTTCTTTGGTTCAACGCTCCGCCAGCCTCGATCTTCATGGGCGACACCGGTTCGCTGTCGCTCGGCGGCATGCTCGGTGCGGTCGCGGTCGCCATCAAACACGAGATCGTGCTTGCCATCGTCGGCGGGCTGTTTGTGCTGGAAGCAGTATCGGTAATCGTGCAGGTGGTTTCGTTCAAGCTGACGGG
>DASSLE010000091.1:0-4044 GCA_035689725.1 Pseudolabrys sp. | reverse complement strand
CGACGCGGCCGTTCAACAGCATCAGCAGTACCGAAGCCAGTCCTATCAATCCGCCGCCGAGCAAGGCCGATACCGGATCGAATGCAGGCATAGATTATCCTCGCCCTAAAGACCGGATGAATCGAAGCATGATTGAATCCCTCCGCCGATATTAGGCGCCGATGCCACTTGGTTCTACTCGATCATCGTGACGTGCGGCAGTTTGTAAAACCGGCTCTGGCGCAGGTGGCGAGGGCTGCTTGCGCGAGAAGCGGCTAAATATGAGCAACGTGGCCGCCGTTAGCGTTGGCATGTCCGGTTTTGGGTCATTAGCGGACATGACAGGGTCTGTTTGCGATGTCCGCTTTACCCCCGAAAGCGGACATGTGCGGTGCAACTAGCGATGTCCGCTTTGGGCCAGAAGCCGACACGAGAGCAGTGAGCGCACCGCAAGCAAACGCCCGGTTAGATGATCTGGGCTTTTGCTGTGTCTTGGTGCCTCGCATTGCGCAATAAAATGTCGCAGGATCCGTTGCGACGGGGGACCATCATGAATGTGGCATTCATTGGCTTGGGTAACATGGGCTCGAACATCGCCCAATGCATATTGAAGGCGGGCTTTGACTTGACCGTGTGGAATCGCACGGTTTCGAAGATGCAACCGCTCGTCGAGCAGGGGGCAAAGCAGGCGGTAAGCGCGAAGGAGGCGACGAGCGGCGCGGACGTGGTTGTCACCAGCCTTATGGACGACCAGTCCATTCTCGATAACCTCCAGGCGGAAAATGGAATCCTTGCCGGATTGCGTCCTGGCGCTGTCCATGTGTGCGTGACGACGATCTCCCCACGTTGCGCGGATGAATTAGAGCAGATTCATAAAAAGCACGGCAGCTTCTACGTCGCAGCTCCAGTAAGTGGGCGTCCAGATGCGGCGGCGAGTGGGCAGCTCATTTCGTATCTCGCTGGCGCTCCTGCCGCCGTCGAAGAAGTGAGGCCGGTCTGCAAGGTTTATTCCAAGCAAATAATTGTGATCTCGGAGCGCCCGCGCATGGCGAACGTCATGAAGCTTGCCATAAACTACAACGTCATTTCTGCGATCGAGGTGATCAGCGAAACGTACGTCTTTGCCGAAAAATGCGGATTGCCTCTGGAGCACCTACGCGACTTCTATCAGCAGCTTTGGTTTGCGCACCCTGCGGCGCAAACGTACGCGGAAAAGCTAAGAAAGTGCGACTTCGCGGGCCGCGGCGGCTTCGTCATGGCGGGCGGCCTCAAAGATGTGCGTCTCATGCTGTCTACGGCCGCGGAGGCCGGGACAAAGCTGGACGTGGGCGAGCTCGTTGAGCGCAATCTCTCGATGGGAGTCGATGCCGGCATGGGCGAACAGGATTGGAGTTCGATCCACGAACTTGCGCGAAAGAAAGCCGGACTTGACTAATTGACGAGCCATCTCGCAAGAAAATCCATCAATGTCCGCTTTGGGTCATTAGCGGACATTTTGCAGCGCAGTCGCAATGTCCGCCTTACCCCCGAGAGCGGACATCCCGACCCACCCGCGCTTATCAATTTAGCTGACGACAGAGCGCTGCCTCACTACGGCAGCTGTCCGCTGAATAGACCGCTGCCGTCCGAAGCTGACAGGAAACTTGAGCGCCAGTTCAAGAAATCCTTCTAATTCAGCAAGTCGTCTTTCCTACATCACGCGTTGCCGCAGTCTGTGGCACGACCGGGCCACATCTGAGGGACGATGTTGTCATGTCCGCTGTTATTTCATTAGCAGCCAAACTTAGACACGGTTGGATTGTCCGCTTTGTGCGAATGATCGATTGTGTTCTGGGCTCTTCGCAGCAACTGCCTCAATTCCCGATCACCATCGCCCAGTAGCGCGTGCCGTCGCGCCCCACCGCGCTCGCCACTGGCTTGCACCCCGGCAGCCTCATGTTGGCCGGGTGGCCAGATGAACCCCACCACAACGCAATAGCTTGCTGCCTTGTCTTGACGCCTGCGGCTACGTTCTCGGCTCGCGCTCCGCGCCGCGCGCGATAAGCAAACCCGCTGTGATCCATACTGCTACGCCGCGCCATGTCGCTGGCGTGCTCCTGGGCAAGCGCGTACATCGTCGCGCAGCTTGCGCGAGCCGATGCTGGCGCAAGCAGCATCAAGAGCAGAGCGGCTAGAACGGGTCTCATCCATGTGTCCCCGGGCGTGTGAGCAGCGGCTGATCAGTGTCCGCCGTTTGCAATAGCTGACAAACGCGGCTGCTTTGTCCGCTTTGTGCCAATAGCGACATCAAGGGACAGCCACACGCGGCAGAATGACCCTGATTTCAGTGAATACGCCGGGCTGCGTGTCGACCTCAATAGACCCGCCATGTTGCTTGACGACAATGTCGTGGCTGATGGACAGGCCAAGCCCCGTGCCCTCGCCGGCAGGCTTTGTTGTGAAGAACGGATTGAACATCTTCTCCTTCACCTCGGGTGGAATACCAGTGCCATTGTCGCGAATCCTGATTTCCACGCTGTCGCCAAGGTTCTTAGTCGCCACCGCAAGGCTGGGCTCATAGCCATCGTTATCGGTCTGCGCTTTGCGCTTCGTTGCCGCATAGAAGCCGTTTGCAATCAGGTTCAGGAGAACCCGTGTGATGTCCTGCGGGATCCACATCCTTAGCTTTCATAGTAAATCCCTCACCGTGTTCCCCAAATATTATTGACCGTTGCTCAAGGGCCACTACCGCATTTTCGATTTCAGTCTGATCCTTTTTCCATCTACCACGAAGGCACCATAGCCGCAGTGGTGAATGGTCCTTGGATTTTTCTGCGCTGGATCCTGCCAGGCTGCAAGCACTTCGAGGATAAAGAAATTGTAGGTGTTCACGAGGCGGTTATCGACCACTTTGCATTCCAGATTGGCAAAACATTCCGCGACCAGAGGCGACCTCACGCGCTTCGCTGGTGCTGGGGTTAAGCCGAACGTTTCGAACTTGTCGATTTCGCGGCCGGAGGTGTTTCCGACCTGCACCACTTTTTGCGCTAGCTTCCGCGCCGGAATGGCAATCACGCATTCCTCGGTCGATCTTAGCGCGTTGAAGCTGTAATTCGCGTCGCTGACGACGCAAGCAACCAGTGGCGGCTCAAACTCGACCATCATGTGCCAGGACATCGTCATAATATTCGCATGCGTCTTATGCGCGGTTGACAGCAGCACGACCGGACCCGGCTCGAGCAACTGATAGACGTTCGATAGGGGGAACTTTTTCATGACAGTCACTTCCGCGCGCACGCTTTTTAGCGACATTGTCCCATGTCTGAGTGACGTCCGCTATTACCCCAAAAGCGGGCATTCGCCGGCATCGTTGTCATGTCCGATTTTTGCAAAAGCAGACATCGCATCGGACTTTTTTCCGTTTCGTATGCCGCCCTGCACAATATGTTCCGTTGCTAGAATTCGATCATCATGACGTGCTTGATCCAAATCAATGCGCCTCGCCCAAAAAACCGCAAAAAATCCTACTATGCAAATGGTTGGGTTCAAATGGCTAATAATTGCCAGTTCGATCATCGGATTTAGTGCGTGCGCGTCGGCTCAAGATACCGATGTAGGCAAAATGGAATATCAGTCCAGTTGTGCGTCATGCCACGGCATCGATGCAAAAGGCGACGGGCCAGTCAGTAAGGAGTTGAAGACGCGCCCTGCTGATCTGACAGTTCTCGCCAAGAGCAATAACGGCGTATTTCCCTACAACAGGGTGTACGAAATGGTTGATGGACGAAATTCGACGATCAGCAGCCACGGCACTCGTGAAATGCCAGTTTGGGGATACCGATTTACGCCACCAGAAGCATTTAGATTTAAAACTCGCATCTTGGCCGTGATTGATTACCTAAATCGCGTACAGGAAAAGTGAGCCACTTGCGTGGTGCATAACTCTGCCTCTCAACGACCAACGTTGAAAATCATGCCGATCAATACGTCCAATTCAGCACCATATCCGCGAGCACTTGCCTCGCGTTGCTTACACAAGTGCGAAATTAACAGCACTTCCTGCAGCAAGGAAGGGGCAGCTCATGG
>DASSLE010000090.1:0-2025 GCA_035689725.1 Pseudolabrys sp. | reverse complement strand
ATTCCGGTACCCGATCTGGTGAAGATGGGCTGGACCACGCAGGCGCGCGTCGACGAAATCGTGAAGCGTACTGCCAATGGCGGCGCCGAAATCGTCAATCTGCTCAAGACCGGCTCAGCATTTTACGCGCCGGCGGCGTCTGCGATCACGATGGCGGAGAGCTATCTGCTCGACAAGAAGCGCGTGTTGCCTTGCGCAGCCTGGCTTAACGGCGAATACGGCCTCAAAGATATCTATGTCGGCGTGCCTGTAGTGATCGGCGCCAAGGGCGTCGAGCGTATCGTCGAGGTCGACCTCAACGGCAGCGAACGCGCGGCTTTCGAGAAATCCGCCGTTTCGGTGCAGGGCCTGATCGATGCCTGCAAGAAGATCGCCCCCAATCTCGACAACTAGAACAACAAGCCGGCGCACTCGGCCGGGAGCATGTCATGAATATCCACGAGTATCAGGCGAAAGCGGTGTTGCGCGAATTCGGCGTGTCGGTGCCGCGCGGTGTTCCTGCGTTTAGCGTCGACGAAGCGATCAAGGGTGCCAAAGACCTAGGTGGTCCGGTTTGGGTGGTGAAGGCGCAAATTCACGCTGGCGGCCGCGGCAAGGCCGGCGGTGTCAAGGTGGTGAAATCCATCGACGATGTGAAGAAAGAATCCGCGCGCATCCTCGGCTCGACTTTGGTCACGCATCAGACCGGCCCGCACGGCAAGAAGGTCAACCGCCTCTATATCGAGGAAGGCTCAGCCATCGACCGCGAGTTCTACCTCTCGGCGTTGGTCGACCGGGAAACCTCGCGCGTTGCTTTCGTTGTCTCTACTGAAGGCGGGATGGACATTGAGGAAGTCGCGCACAAGACGCCCGAGAAAATCCTCACTTTCTCGGTCGATCCAGCGACCGGCATCATGCCGCATCACGGTCGCTACGTGGCGCAGGCGCTCAAGCTCACCGGCGATCTTGCCAATCAGATAGGCGAAATGTTGCCCAAGCTCTACGCCGCCTTCACCAGCAAGGACATGAGTATGCTGGAGATCAACCCGCTGGTGGTGACGAAGGACAACAAGCTCGTCTGCCTTGATGCAAAGGTCGACTTCGACGGCAACGCGCTTTACCGCCATCCTGATGTCGTCGCGCTACGCGACCTGACCGAGGAAGACGAGAAGGAAACCGAGGCCTCGAAATACGATCTCAATTACATCGCGCTCGATGGTTCAATCGGCTGCATGGTCAACGGCGCCGGTCTCGCGATGGCGACCATGGACATCATCAAGCTTTACGGCATGGCTCCAGCCAATTTCCTCGACGTCGGCGGCAGCGCGACGAAGGAGAAGGTAACCGCGGCGTTCAAGATCATCACTTCTGATCCGAACGTGAAGGGCATCCTCGTCAATATCTTCGGCGGCATCATGAAGTGCGACGTGATTGCGGAAGGCGTGGTGGCCGCGGTGAAGGAAGTGGGCTTAAAGGTGCCGCTGGTCGTGCGGCTCGAAGGCACCAATGTCGACCTTGGCAGGAAGATCATTGCCGAATCCAAGCTCAACGTGACGTCGGGCGACGATCTTGACGACGCCGCGCAGAAGATCGTCAAAGCCGTGAAGAGTGCCGCGTAATGGCTGTTCTCATCGACAAGAATACCAAGGTCATCTGCCAGGGCTTCACCGGCAAGAACGGCACCTTCCATTCGCAGGCAGCGATCTCCTACGGCACGAAAATGGTCGGCGGAACCTCACCAGGCAAAGGCGGTTCGACCCATCTCGATCTGCCGGTGTTCGACACCGTCGCCGAGGCAAAGGAAAAGACTGGCTGTGACGCGAGTGTAATTTACGTCCCGCCGGCTGGCGCAGGCGACGCCATCTGCGAAGCGATCCAGGCCGAGATCCCGCTGATCGTCTGCATCACCGAGGGCATCCCGGTGATGGATATGGTCAAGGTTAAGCGTTCGCTCGCGGGTTCAAGGTCGCGGCTGATCGGGCCAAATTGCCCGGGCGTGATGACGGCGGGCGAATGCAAGATCGGCATCATGCCGGGCAATATTTT
>DASSLE010000089.1:0-7363 GCA_035689725.1 Pseudolabrys sp. | reverse complement strand
CGCTTGCCGCATGATCTCGAAGGCAACGAAGCCGCCCATCGACAGACCGGCCAGCGCAAAGCTTGGCGGCGCGGCAGCCAAAATCTGCCGCGCAATGTTCGCCATGCTGTCATCGCGCCGATGGTCGGCAACTGTGACTGGACCGAACTGCCACAGCGCCGGGATCTGGTCCGCATAGAGCCGCGCTGTGCAGGTCAGACCGGGAACAAGCACGACCGGCAGGCTGTTAGATGCAGGTTCGGACATCGATTGACTTCCTTGAGCGTCTTCTTGATGACGGCGAGATTAACCGGCATGCGTTGTTGTCTCCAATGTCCGCTTTGGGTCATTAGCGGATATTATACGACGCGGAGGCGATGTCCGCTTTACCCCCAAAAGCGGACATCCGACCTATTGGACTCCCACGCCGGGGGACACCCACGTAGCGAAACGTACAAAACAGGCTTACGCTGTTCGGTAATTAAAAGGCCGCAGCCATGGGCCAGCTCTTGGTGATGCTGATCGTTCCCCCGATCGTGGGTGTGGTCACCTACATTGTCGTTCGACGCATCTGGGATCGAGACGAGAATGGTGCTGGGGAAGCCGTCAGCCGGCGCGAACCTTCCGCTGTTACGCCGGTGGAAGAGAAACCCAATGGTGCGTAAGCGAAGTGTGATGTCCGCTTTACCCCCGAAAGCGGACATTCGGTTGGCTATTCGATCAGCTCGTCCGCTCGCCCGATTATTGTATTTGGGATGTTAAGGCCGAGCGCCTTCGCAGTTTTGAGATTAATAACCAATTCGGTCTTCGTGGATTGCTGAACCGGTAAGCTGGCCGGCTTGTCGCCTTTAAGAATGCGGCCAGTATATATGCCGGCAAGGCGATACGCGTCAGTGATGCTGGAGCCGTAACTCGCTAGGCCACCAGCGACTACGGCTTCCCGCCATGGGTAGATGGTGGGAATGGAGGAGCGTGTCACCAGAGTGACGAACTGATCGCGCCGACTGAAGAAAAATGCATCGGCGCCGATCACAAGTCCGCCCAATTGGAGTTGGGCCAAGGATGCAAAGACCGCATCGATTTCGCGCTCCGAGCTTGCGTGAAAGATACGGAGTTGCCGACCCAAAGCGAGGGCCGTGTCCTGTAAATCCTTTAACTGGGATGCAGCAGTTGAACTCTTTGGGTTGATAAGCGCAGCAACAAGCGCCGCTTTGGGTACTGGTTCATACAGCACCTCAAGCTCTTTGGGGCCCAAAGTGTTAAGAAGGAATGTGATGCCAGTAACGTTCGCTCCCGGGTGATCGAAACTACTAACGAGTCCGGCCTCGACCGGATCGGTGCCGTTCGCAAACACTATCGGAATTTTTGAGGTCGCTGCCTGGGCGGCGAGAGAAGGATCTAATCAGCCACCTGCGAAAATCACTGACACCTGATGGCGCACTAAATCTGCCGCCAAGTCCGGCAGACGATCAAATTGCCCCTGCGCCCACCGGTACTCGATCGCAACGTTCTGACCTTCAACATAGCCGGCTTCGCTAAGACTCTTGCGGAACGCAGCCATCATGGGTGCATAGGCATTTGCTGATGCGCTATGAAGGAACCCGATGACTGGTAACGCTGACTGTTGCGCGCGCACCGCCACCGGCCAAGCAGCAGCCGCTGCGCCACCGACCAGCGTGATGAACTCGCGCCGTTGCATGCGCTCCCCCGTGACGACCACGCTATCTGCAATCCCTTAAGCCTAGCACTTTACGACCGGGCGGCGAGTGAGAAATGCCATACAACCGGGATCAAGGGCCAATGTCCGCTTTGGGTCATCAGCGGACATTCTGCGATGTCGACGACATGTCCGCTTTACCCCCAAAAGCGGACATTCGCGGCTGCGGTTGGCATGTCTGCTTTGTACCAATAGCGGACATCGGATGGCTTTATTCGATCACCTCGTTGGTGAGCGCGAGTACGCCCGGCGAGATGGCGAGACCGAGTGCGGTTTTGGTCTTGAAGTCTGGCGATCAGTTCGCATGCGGCTCGACGTGTCGCGTGTTCGGCATAACTACTTTCGTAGGTTCGACTGTCGCCGTGTGCCGCTCCATTTGGCCAGTCCCGGCCAAAGTGACGTGGCGATTTGTGCCGCTCAAGGACAAGAGCGTTAGCGCAAGGGTGAACAGTAGTCCGACGGAGCCGGCGCTCCACAATACAAGTTTGAAATTTTCGCGCATGAACTGCGCTCGATCGGACTGTGCCCGCTTGATCAAGCGCTCAACGTTAGTGCGATCAACAAGTTCGTCAGACTGATTGTCGTAAAAACGGCAACAATGACCCGGACAATCAGTCCATTACTCGACTTATCGTCTCCCTCTATATGAAGTAGATCACTTTCCTGACAGTCGAGCGCGCTGAGCCGCTACTCAACTTCGAGTCCAGAAGCGGACATTTGCGTTTGCGCGGTGGTTATGTCCCCTTTGTGCCAATAGCGGACATCCGACTACATTTATTGGTGGTTGTGGGGTGCAGGCCCCTGCGGCCAGCGGCTTTACTGGCAACGGGATCGCTAAAAACCAGTGGCCAGATTTTCCTGGTTGGCCCGCTGCCTGAGCCTTACGACCTGTTTGACGCCATCGGCATCGACTATTTCGAGGCTCGCCAGCGCTCCGACTCCGCTTTCGACGTAGATCTCGCGCGGCCTGCGTATCATGTGGTCCAATCCTTCGAGAGCCACTTCTACAAGATCATCCTTCGCATCATACGCGATACCGTACAGCGGTAGCCATTCCGCCTCCAATTGGTTTCCAAGCGCGAGCGACGCGACTTCGATTTCCGCCTGCTTACCTTCGAGCGCCTTTGAGAAGTCATCGAAAAATGTGCGCCACTGTATTTTGTCGAGCTTGCGAGCCGTCATCGCCAACCTCCTGTCAGCAAAACCGCATCACTCCCCAATATTTTCACATCTTAAACCGCTTGGACGTGCATCATTGATCTATGTCAACTTTTCGGCCAAATAATACGGAGCGAGTCGTCGCATGCGCTCGCGAGGGTGGCAAAATCGATTGCCAAACAAGAGGGCTCACGGCGCCTTCGCGCTGAAGCCCAAGAGCCATTAGGGGACATGGAGACAAGTCAGCGGTCAGCGCGATGTCCGCTATACCCCCAATAGCGGACATTGGCCAGACTGGACCGCTAGGTCCGGTTGGCTAGGAACGGAAGCACGTCGAAATGAGGCGGCCAGTATTACCACAATGTCACCTTGGTGAACGGAGTCTAACAACAAGGCTCAATCCTCGTTCACATAGGACGGCATACAAGTAGCCGCATGATTGTTTGCAACCGGCTCGCTTAACAATGACCCGAAGGAAGAAGCCCCCCAGCCCGCTATGCTTTCCTTCCACTCGATTAACAGCAGCTACGATGGAACCAATCCTCATTTGCAACATTCCTTTGGACGCGGCCTGCCTGGAACACTGCGGCGGTCATGACTCTATTAGGCATAGCACCAACAAATCCCAGACAGGACAAAACAAATGAAAATGCTTCATCAGCTACTTATGGTCGGCACGGTTTTTTCCAGTGTCGTGTCGATTCAGGTGGCCACCGCCGGCATTGTCAGCGGTACTCCCGATAACGAAAGGTCTCCGGTCACAAGCCAACCGCTGATTATACTCGCCCAGACGGCAGAGCCCGAGAAGAAGCCGGAAGCCGTTCCGCCGAAGCGGCCTGCCGCTCCAGCAAAACAACCTCCTGCCGCCGCTCCGGTACCATCGCCCGCGAAACCAGCGACGCCGCCCGCGGCTGCAAAACCGCCGGAGCGCGTTGCACCGCCGGCAGTAAGCCATCCAGTTCCGCCGCCGCCCGCCGTTCAGGTACCCGCACGGCCGCCGGCTCCGCCCGCTGCACAGAGCGCACCTCACGTTGTACCTCCGGCCGTGCAAGGACAGCCGCCTGCTGTTCCCGGTCGACCGGTCGCGCCGCCGCCTGCTGCACAAACAGCTCCCCGCGTTGCGCCACCTGCCGCGCAGGTGCCCGCGCCGCCAGCCCCACCCGCTGCACAGAGCGCACCTCACGTTGTCCCTCCGGCCGTGCAAGGACAGCCGCCTGCTGTTCCCGGTCGGCCAGTTGAGCCGCCGCCGGCTGCGCAAGCGATACCGCCTGCCGCGCCAAGTGGTGCCCTGCCGCCGGCCGGTGTTGCGCCCAACATGCAGCAAGCGCCGCTCCAACGCTCGGGTGTGCCGACACCCTCCGCACAGCAAGCGCAACCGATTACACCCGCAGCGGCAGGAGCAGGCATTTCGCCGCAATCAGCGCAAGGACAGCCGTTGCGGCGGATGGACGAGTTGCGCGCAGAACGCCATCAAACCACCGAAGGCGAACGGACGATTATCCGCGAACCCGATCGCACCATCATTCGCGAGGGTGGACAGACTGTCATTCGTCACAGTGAGGTGGATCGTTTCCGTTATGGTGCGCAGGACGTGCGCATGGAGCGGCGCGGCAACGACAATGTCACCATCGTGGTGCGACCGGGCGGAGATCGCGTCGTCACCGTTGTTGATGAAAACGGTTTCTTGCTTCGTCGCTCGCGCATCCTGCCCGATGGTCGCGAAATTATCATCATTGACAACCGCCCGCGTGGTTCCGGCTTTGTCGCCGGTGGTGGGTACGGGGGGTTCTTTGTGAATTTGCAGCCTCCCATCATCCGCATCCCTCGCGAGCGCTATATCGTGGAAGACGAGGGAGCGAGCCCGGCGCTTCTATACGAAACCCTGATCGCGCCACCGGTCGAACGAATAGAACGGCCATACTCCCTCGACGAAATTCGCTACAGCGCACCCTTGCGGGATCGCATGCCCCGGATCGACCTCAATACCGTAACGTTCGATACAGGATCTTGGGAGCTGACCCCCGGCCAAGTGGAAAGACTGGCGGCTATTGCGAATGGCCTCAACCGCGCCATCGAACAAAATCCGCGCGAACTCTTTCTGATTGAAGGGCACACCGACGCAGTCGGTAACGATATAGACAATCTGTCCCTGTCGGATCGCCGCGCGGAGTCAGTCGCAATCGCGCTGACACAACAATTCGGAGTGCCAGCGGAAAACCTTTCCACGCAAGGATATGGCGAACAGTATCTAAAAATCCCTACGGACGGCCCCGAGCGGGCAAACCGGCGCGTTACCGTGCGCCGCATAACTCCGCTTCTTACGGGTCAAGCGCAATAGGCGCCTCAACAGTCCAATCGCTGTTACCCCGAAAGCGGACATTGATCGGCTTCGGCGTTGAATGGCTCGGTCGCAAATGACCCGAAGGCGACATGCGACGAGCCGGCGGAGCCGACCAACCGCAGTTGGAGGTCTAGGGCCTTGACGGTTTCTAAGCTCAAAATCGCGTAAAAGGTTGAAGTGTTGGATCACCTCACAGCAAATGGCGCGTTGTAAGGTCTTCCGAACGGCACGCCCGCGGTCACCGTCTGCACCGGTTTGAGATAAACCTTCCCGTCACGTTTGTTGTTTCGCGTATCTACGAAGGAAACCGGTCCCTCGACCAGCTCCATGATCGACACGTCGGCCGTCGCGCCGACTTGCAACGTGCCAAGCTTGGACCCGCGGTTGATGATCTTCGCCGGGTTTACGGTCGCCATGGTGACGACTTGATCGAGCGTGTAGCCGAGCCCCATGAACTTGCTCATGACCCAGGTCAGATACGGCATGCCCGGCGTGTTGCCGGAGAACACATGGATGTCGGAGGAGATCGTGTCAGGCGGACAGCCTTGCGCGATCGCGGCCTCTGCTACGGTATAATCGAAGCTGCCGCCGCCGTGACCGACGTCGAAGATGACGCCGCGCTGTTTGGCTGCGAGTGCGGCCGGCAGCAATTTTCCGTCCTGAACAATATTGGTAAATTGACCTGCGATATTGGGAAAGCCGGTATAGGCGTGGGTCAAAATATCGCCGGGCCGCAACAGGTCGAGAATTTGCGACATCAGTTCGCTCGTTTCGACCCCGCCGATATGACACATGACTTTTGCGCCCCCGCCCGCCTTCTCGCAGGCCATGATCGCGCGCTTAAGCGGTTCCGTACCGTGCTTGGCGATCACATTCTCGGACATGCGCACTTTCGCGCCAAGCGCGATGTCACTATTCTCTCCTATCGCCTTGGCGCAGGCGTCGACCTGCGCGAAGTCGATGTTGTAAAGCTCGGCCACCGGGAATGGTGTGAGCCCAACATTGGCGATGTGCACGAACGCGTAAAGGTGCGTGCGCGTCTGCGCCACAGTATAGCGGCGGAAGGCGGCGAAATTGTTAGCACCCGCATCACCGGCCGAGACGCAGGTCGTGGTGCACTGATGAGCAACCAATTCGTCCGCCGGAATGCCAATGGCAGAGCCATAAGGATAGACGTGGCAATGCAGGTCGACGAGGCCGGGCGTCACCAGCTTGCCCGACGCGTTGAGCACGCGTTGCGCGCGCGCTTCGGCAATGTCTACTTCCACCGCCTCAACCATTCCGTAGCGGATGCCGATGTCGCGCTTTCCCCGCAACGATTGGCTTGGATCGAGCACGTCGCCGCCTTTGATCAGAAGATCGAACTTGTCGTTCGGGCCCATAGCGGCACGGGCGGGAACGTTAGCGGCAACGGTGAGCGCGATTGAACCAACGGAGGAAAGAAATTCGCGACGTGAAAATGATGACATGACTCGCCCCTGAATTTTTACAGACGTTCCCCAGATGAAATCTGGAGCGAAATGGATGATAGCAATCGGTGGGGTGTCCGAGAAGCCAGCGGCGGAAAAGCCCCGGGCAATGTCCCGGGGTTTTTCTTTTGGTGGGAGCCGAACTCTTGAATGTCCGCTTTTGGCAATTAGCGGACAAATCGACCGCACCGGAGTTTGTCCGCTTTTGGACAATAGCGGACAAAGTCGCATTTTGGCCGGGGGCCCTTTGTCCGCTAATGACCCAAAGCGGACATCAGGCCTGACCATTTCTCGCTCGCCGCCCGGGCCGCCCGCCGCACGCGCGCAGCAGCCGGCGCTGCCGGTGATCGGATTCCTCGGCAGCGCATCGCCCGAACTGTCCGCAAACTTTTGCGCGCGTTCCGTGAAGGCCCTGAGCGAAAGCGGCTATAGCGAGGGCCGAAACATCACCACCGAATATCGCTGGGCTGGCGCCAGCCATGTTGTATTTTTGTCACATCAGATGGACTATCCACTCATCGGCTTGGCTGGCGTCGCTGGGATGTCCGCTAAGTGCCGGAAGCGGACATTGATTGGCGGCCCCGGAATGCCCGCTGGACACAATCAGCTGCGTAAAAGGGGATAACTTTCGAGAAAGTACTGGGACCACCGTACGGCAAGCGCGCCTTGGTTTAATGTGAAATCGTCTTTCGAACATTG
>DASSLE010000088.1:0-3222 GCA_035689725.1 Pseudolabrys sp. | reverse complement strand
ACACCCGCTCGCGCGCCGACTCGCCGGTGATCAAAGCTTGTTTGCGGCCGGCCAGCCCCGCCTTGCCGTCGGCGGAGATCGCAAGCTTGAGCATCACATGCGGCCGCCCTTGAGCAATGCGCCTGATGTGGCCGGCATGCGTGCGTCGCGCTTCCTCCGCTCTGACGCCAATATCCACGGCGACACCCTTGGCGCGCAGCCGCTCGTGGCCTTGCCCCGATACTTCCGGATTGGGATCCTCCAGCGCCGAGACCACGCGCGCGATACCGGCGCGCACGATGGCGTCGGCGCACGGTGGTGTTTTGCCCTGATGCGAGCACGGCTCGAGCGTCACATACATCGTGGCGCCCTCCGCCGCTTTTTTGGCGCGGTGCAACGCCTCGACCTCAGCATGCGGACGACCAGTTTGTTGCGTCCAGCCGCGCGCGAGAATGATCCCGTCTTTCACGATCACTGCGCCGACCGCCGGATTGGGCCAGGTGAGACCGAGATTGCGCCGCCCGAGCGCCAATGCGAGCCGCATGAAGCGCTCGTCGTCGGCGACCGATTCAGAAGTAGGCGCGGCTTGCTCGCTCATTTGCGTGCGCTGGCCGCAGGCCGGCCGTCATCCTCGCCTGACAACTCATCGAGCGCGGCGCGGAAATCCTTGGCCTCACGGAAATTGCGATAGACGGAAGCAAAGCGCACATAGGCGACGTCGTCGAGCTCGCGCAGATGCTCCATCACGATCTCACCGATCGCTTCCGACGAAATCTCGCTCTCCCCCTGGCTTTCCAGCTCACGCACGATCTTGGAGACCGTCTGCTCGATGCGTTCGGGATCAACCGGACGCTTGCGTAGAGCGATCTGTACCGAACGCATTAATTTATCGCGATCAAAGGGCACACGGCGGCTATTGCGCTTGATGACCGTCAATTCGCGCAGCTGCACTCGCTCGAAGGTCGTGAAGCGGAAATTGCAGGTGAGGCAAACGCGACGGCGGCGGATCACCGCCGAATCTTCGGTGGGCCGCGAATCCTTCACCTGCGTATCGAGGCTTCCACAGCTAGGGCAACGCATAACGCCCTCAATCCTCAGTCCTGATAAATCGGAAATCGTCCAATCAATGTCTTCACTTTGTCGCGCACTGTGGCTTCAACCAGGGAGTCTTCCTCCACGTGTTTCTGCGACAGCACGTCGAGTACTTCGACGATCATCTCGCCGACCTGGCGAAATTCGGCGATCCCAAAGCCGCGCGTAGTACAAGCCGGCGTACCAAGCCTGATGCCGGAGGTTATCGTCGGCTTTTCCGGATCGAACGGGATGCCGTTTTTGTTGCAGGTGATGTACGCGCGGCCCAAGGCCGCTTCCGCGACCTTACCGGTAAGCCGCTTCGGCCGAAGATCCACCAGCATCAGGTGCGTATCGGTGCCGCCTGAAACAATGTCGAGGCCGTGCGACTTTAACGTCTCGGCGAGAGCCTTGGCATTCTCCACCACATTGCGCGCGTAGGCACGGAAACTTGGCTGCAATGCCTCGCCGAACGCGACAGCTTTGGCGGCGATCACATGCATCAACGGGCCGCCCTGCATCCCGGGAAACACTGCAGAGTTGAGCTTCTTAGCGATTTCTTCATCGTCGGAAAGAATTACGCCGCCGCGCGGACCGCGCAGCGTCTTGTGCGTTGTCGTCGTCACAAGATGCGCATGCGGGAATGGCGAAGGATGTACTCCCGCGGCTACGAGGCCCGCGAAATGCGCCATGTCCACCATGAATAACGCGCCGACGCTGTTGCAGATTTCGCGGAAGGAACGGAAGTCGATGATGCGCGGATAAGCCGAGCCGCCGGCGATGATCAGTTTCGGCTTGTGTTCACGCGCGAGCCGCGCGACTTGCTCCATATCGATGCGGTGGTCATCTTGGCGCACACCATACGGCACCGGCTTGAACCACTTGCCCGACATGTTGACCGGCGAGCCGTGAGTGAGATGGCCGCCGGCGGCCAGGTTAAGTCCCATGAAGGTGTCACCTGGCTGCAACAAGGCGAAAAACACTTCCGCGTTCGCCGACGCACCGGAGTGCGGCTGCACGTTAGCGAACTTGCAACCGAATAGTTTCGTGACCCGCTCGATTGCAAGCCGCTCGGCAATGTCCACGAACTGGCAACCGCCGTAGTAGCGTTTGCCTGGAAGTCCTTCGGCGTATTTGTTTGTGAGGACCGAGCCTTGCGCTTCCAGTACTGCGCGCGAAACGATATTCTCTGAAGCGATGAGCTCTATCTCGTCGCGCTGCCGGCCCAATTCGCGTTTGACCACGTCGGCGATCTCGGGGTCGACCTCGCCCAAGCTGGCCGAGAACAGCACATCCACATTGCTTGTGGGCTTGGGGCTCGACGTCGCCGACATCACGATCTCCTGGCGCCGGGAGCGATCGGCGCCGATCAATAGGCAGGGTCCGGGATTGCGTCCGCCAATAGCATATCGGCCGCTACCCGCCAAGCATTGGGCTGTGGAGTACATACGGGCGCAATATCTAGGGGCCCTATATATGGCCTCTCGCGGAGGGAAAAAGAGAAACCCCGGCCGGGAGGGGCCGGGGTAGGTCAATCCATCCGCAGTCTAAATTAGAGCCGATAGAGGATCTGGTCGGTCCAGAACCGTTCGAGCCGGTGCAGCGATTTGTTGAGCGTGGAGAATTCGTCCGCATTGATGCCGCCAACCTGCTCAACGGTGCCCACGTGCTTCTGATAGAGCCCCTCGATGATGTCACGCACCTCGCGGCCCTTGTCGGTAAGCTTGATGCGAACCGAGCGCCGGTCGACGCGCGAACGCTGGTGATCGAGGAAGGCCATCTCAACGAGCTTCTTGAGGTTGTACGAAACGTTGGAGCCGAGATAGTAGCCGCGCGTGCGCAGCTCCCCGGCCGTCAGTTCCTTATCCCCAATATTGTAGAGCAGCAGAGCCTGCACCGAATTAATATCGGAGCGGCCGCGCCGATCGAATTCGTCCTTGATGACGTCGAGCAGCCGGCGATGCAGCCGTTCGACTAACGTCAAGGCCTCCAGATACTGTGGCCGAATGTGATCGAGCTGCGCCTCGCGTCCGGCGGGCTCGACCGTCTTCGCGACGGCTTTCATGTTCAACGCCCCTTGCGTTTTACTTGTACGTCCCCGGTTGCAAGGCCCTGTTTTCCCCGCTCCGGATGACGCACCCTAAGAGGCGCAGTCTAAAATCGGCTTAAATA
>DASSLE010000087.1:0-3389 GCA_035689725.1 Pseudolabrys sp. | reverse complement strand
TGCGGGACGAAATGCACGTTTCACAACCCGCTCACGATCCTATCAGCCCAAAGTAACGCACCGCGCAGGCGGGACAGAATTTACGCTGCCGTCAACCGTTTCGATTTTGGCGGCCGTCGTTGATTTCTAATTTTTTTCCGATTTTCGACCGCCGACAGCAGATTTTCATCAACGAGCAGGAATGACGGACCCGCTCGACCGCGTCAAACGTTGAATCGGAGAGGAGTCGAGGGCCATGGCCAACGATAAACAGACCGAATCGAACACGACTCATCCGGTGATCACCCGGGAAGCGCTGGCGCAACTTGGCGACGGCCGTTTGGCCTACGTCAAGACGATTCGCTCCGAAGAGGTCGCCAGCTTGTTTCCGCAGGCGCCGAAGATTGTACCCGGCATTAAACTATTCGCGTTGCATGCGGCCGACGGCACGCCGATCATGATCACCGATACGCGCGAAGCGGCACTTGCAAACGCGTGGAGCCAAGAGCTCGAGCCGGTCAGCGTGCACTGACTGCAAACTACGAAAATTTAGTGCGGGTCTTGTACGGGGACGTGGTTTCTACCGCGTCGGCTATCCAACGCGTCGCTCCAACGCCTCGTTCCCGCGTCAGCTGAAGCGTCATGAGTGGACATTTCTAACGTTTCCGACTAGGCGCTACGAAGGGATTTGTCTCCGATACGTCCCGTTTCACCAAGGGATTTGTCTCAGGCGCCTTGATTGTATTAAAGCACTCCTCCAGCCGTTGAAATGCTGTCGAGCTGCCATCCAGCGGCATCCGCAACGTGGCGCCCTCGGCGTGCACTTGAAAGGTACTTACCGACCGAAGCCTTGAATTGAGCCGGCTATCCGCAAGCGTGATGCTCACACTTTTCGTTTCCGCCAGGGCCTTGGCGTCTACGGATCGCGAGCCTGCAGTGAGACGAACAGGATAAGTCTTGCCCTGATCAAGCTTCCATTTTTGCGACTCGAGGATGACCAACAGCCCGTCTTGAGCACGCACAAAGGTTATCCCAAGCTCGCCATCCGAACGGCTCATGGTGCAGCTCTCCAACTTGTTTGCTTTGTAAGTCGGTGCGATTGCCCAGGGGCCTACGGTGACTGTCTGTTTCTCTGGCGGCCGAGGCTGAGCGGGCATGACCGACGTGGCGGCCAGCCGAACACGCGCGCTCGCGATTTTGGCCGGCGGGGGAGGCGGCTCGCGCACATCCCATTGGCAAATACGGGCGCCGCGATTTCGCTCAAGAATGTCGAGGTGGACATGGTTATTGTGAGAGCTGTCGGCGCCCGGTCCCAGCACCGTCGTAAAGCGATGACAGGCAGACTCCCGCAAATCGTCGCGAACCGGCTTCGAAACGGTCTCATCGGTAAGGTCGATGCGGCGGCCGCCCGCCAGGATCAAGGCGCGGACATCGATGGCGTTGCCTTTGCCATGTTCGCTAAGTTTGGCATCGGCAACGCCGTTACGGCCGCGGCACTCGTACGAACCGTAGGTATCGACGCTGCGCAGTCCGTCCCCAAGTGCAGTGATGTGATCTGAAGCCTCGTCGCGGACCCAGGCAGCAAAGGATTCCGCCATCGCGCAGCGCAGGATCGCCGCGGGCTTGACCTCGACACGCTTGCGGTTGGGAAGCAGTACGGCATCCAGCTCAATCATGTCGCGGCCGCCACAGTCGCCTGGACCGATGAGCCTCGGCAGCAGTTCGATCGCAGCGATTGCCGCCAGTCGGCGATCACAATCGCTCAGTGCACTGGTGACGTTCGCGGTATCGAAATCGGGGCCAGCCGCCTCGGCAAAGGATTGAGGCTCCGGCCCGGACGGCGGCCGGGGCCGCGGCAACGGCACGCTTTCGACGGTGGCAGTCGTAGTCCCTCCACTGTGTGCCGCAGAGCGTTCCGAAGTCGTGGGCTCGCTCCGCTCAGGTTTCAATTTAGTATTACGCTGCGGCGCTGCGTGCGAGCTGTCGCTGTGCGACTTTTGTTGCTGTCGCTTCCAATTTCTTGACCCGAATAAGTCTTGAAAAAAATTATCAGACCGCCCGCGGCTGTGGCGGAAATGTTGATCACCGGATGATTGTGCTTGAGCGGCAGTAGGTAAGACGGTTTCGATCGAGCCCACGCTAGCGCATTCAGCAACCGCCAGAACGGTTGCCACGATATGCCAGCGCGAGGACCAAATTCTGCCACGCATATCGAGTGCTCACACTATCTGGCACGTTTACGCTTGCCTTCGCGGTAGGTTCCATAAGCTGACGATCGGAACCTTCTGCTTTGCAGAGTTTTTCCTAAATTATGATGGAGTTCGCGAAGATGCGCTGGAATTTCGTAGTGTTGTTGTTTTTTATTATTCTCGCCGGCGCAGCTGTCGCCGAGCCGCTCGAAATCGAGACGATTAACAATGCGCAATTGCACCTGCCGCTGCCAGCAAAGGAGCGCATCAATCCGACACTTATCAAGGCTCAGCTGCTTCTGGATCGTGCCCACTTTTCTCCTGGCGAGATCGATGGCAAATTTGGTGATAATTTCAAGAAGGCGCTGATAGCGTTCGCTGCTGCTCAGGGCTTGAATTCACGGGGCGAACTGACCGATCAAATGTGGCAAAAGCTCACCGCAACGAGCTCCGAGCCGGTGCTGACAAAGTACACGATCTCAAACGACGACGTGCGCGGCCCGTTCGTTAACAGCATTCCGACCAAACTGGAGCAAATGAAAGACCTCCCGGTTCTCGCTTATACCAGTGCGCGCGAAAAAATCGCTGAAAAATTCCACATGAGCCAGGGGCTGCTCTCTGCTTTAAATTCCAAGCAAAAATTTGAGACTGCCAATGAAACGATCGTGGTCGCGAATGTGGTACAGAATGACGCGTCGAAAAGGGCTGCCCGCGTCGAGGTCGACAAAAGCGCTCAGGTGCTGAAGGTCTTCGGCCGAGATCAGCAACTTCTGGCGGTCTATCCAGTGACGGTCGGCAGCACAGAAAAACCGGCACCGAGTGGCCGATTGAAAGTAACGGGTATCAGCAAGAATCCGACCTATCGTTACAATCCGAAATACGCGTTTAAGGGCGTACGGGCAACAAAACCATTTACGATCAAGCCCGGACCCAACAACCCGGTGGGGCTGGTTTGGATCGGGTTGTCAGGCGAAGGCTACGGGATCCATGGCACTCCCGATCCGTCCAAGGTGAGTAAGACTGCTTCTCATGGTTGCATTCGCCTAACCAATTGGGATGCGCTGCGCGTCGCATCGGCCGTTGTTAAGGGAACGCCGGTGGATTTTTTAGGGGATGAGGAGATAGCGCGCCGATCGCGAGCGGAAGCTCCACGGCGGCGGAAACATCGCTAAGCCTGCGTTGAGGTTGTGGATGGAATTGTCGGACCGCTCCAACAGTTGC
>DASSLE010000086.1:0-5926 GCA_035689725.1 Pseudolabrys sp. | reverse complement strand
TCGACATGAACATGGTCGGCTTGCCACCGGGCATGATCATGACGCTGTCGGGCGAAACATCGACCTTGAAGCGCTTGGCGAGGTCTGCGGCCACCGCTTCGCGCAACGGCGGAATACCGTTGGCCGGTGTGTAGCCATGATGACCGTCGCGTAGCGCCTTCACCGCCGCCTCGACGATAAAATCAGGCGTTCGAAAGTCGGGCTGACCGATGCCAAGATTGATGATGTCACGCCCTTGCGCGGCCAGTGCATTGGCGCGGGCAAGCACGGCGAAAGCGTTTTCCTCGCCGATACGGTCAAAGGCCGCGATTGTACGAAGCATGACTGCAAACCTCCCGCACGGGCGCCCTCGCGCCATCATTGCGGGGGCACCTCTTCAATGAGGCGTGCAGTTCACCCGATCAGGCAGTAAAAATCAAACGCCTACAGGGCCTTCGTCAAACATGCCGGACGGTCAATCATCGCCGCCGAGCCGACCGCTGATGTCGCAAAAGCTGGAAGCGGATATTTGGATCGAGATCATCGCCGAGATATACGCCGCTGAAATAAAGTGGGCCGGCGGCAACCAGATTGGTCCCTGGGTGTTGCGAATTGGTTCGCGTGGTTGTGGATGAGGCGGCGATTTTCTTGTGCTTGATTTTCTTCGCGGCGTCGGCCGGCGAAGCAAAGGCGAAAATCGCGACCACAATGCTGGCGAGGACTTTGAGCGGAAGCGATGACATAGCGCGATTCTCTATGACGCTGCGTGGGATGCCTTTCGGTTAACAGCAGCAGCGCAAAGTAAAGCGGTATCAAATCGATCCCATCTCAGTGTCGGAATATTGAGGCATCTCGGGTGTTACGCGCCTGATTGCAAATGCGGGGCAGTTGGAGGCATTGTCACGTCTCCACCTTTCGCAGGATGATGTCATGAGTATTGCCGATAAACGCCGCACGTTCCGCGCACTGCATCAAAGCGGCTGCTTCGTCATTCCTAACCCATGGAATGTTGGTAGCGCCCGCTATCTGCAAGGACTTGGCTTCAAGGCTTTGGCTACGACCAGTTCGGGTTACGCTCATTCGCAAGGCTATTCGGACGGCGACGTCACCCGCGACATGGTGCTCGCGCATTGCCGTGAAATCGCACAAGCGGCGGACATACCGGTGAACGCTGATTTCGAAGGCGGCTACGCTGACGATCCCGACGAGGTCGCCGCAAACGTGCGCTTGTGCGTGGCGACCGGCGTGGCCGGCTTGTCGATCGAGGACTACACGGGCAACGACGCCGATCCACTGTATGACTTCGATCTGGCAGTCAAGCGCGTGCGCGCTGCGCGCGATGCAGTCGACAAAGCGGGCAGTGACGTTATCTTCACCGCGCGCACCGAAGGTTTCATCAGGAACCGGCCGGACATGGACGAAACCATTCGCCGACTGAAAGCCTTCGCGGATGCCGGAGCCGATTGTCTATATTCGCCTGGCATCAAAACCCGTGAACAAATCACGGCAACGATCAAGGCGGTGGCGCCGAAACCGATCAATTTTCTTAACAGTGGGCCGTTGGGCTATACGGTGGATGACCTCTCCGCTATGGGCGTACGTCGTATCAGCGTGGGCGGCACGCTTGCGCGCGTCGCGATGCACGCTTTCATCCAATCCGCGCGGCAGATTGCGCAAGGAGGCAAGTTCGACAGCTTCGCCGGCGTTGTATCGAATGCCGAATTGAACAAGTTCTTTCACGACGATCTGCCGCATCGGCCAAAATCCTAAATGGAATGAATTCTGCCACCACGTCATCGGCCCGCCTTATCCAACAACGGCCCTTTGTGCTGTTCTGGCTGGCGAGGCTTGCCCTCGACCATGGGCTACCAGATGCTGGCCCTGACAATCGGCTGGCAGATCTACGAGATCACTAATAGCGCTTTCGATCTTGGTCTCGTTGGGCTGATCCAGTTCGTCCCGGCGGTCGTGCTTACGTTACTGATCGGACATGCCGCCGACCGTTATGACCGCCGGCTAATCGTATGTGCCGCACAAAGCGTTTACGCGCTGGCAGCCGTGATGATCACCATCGCCTTGCTCGCGGGTGTGCTTGGGCGCGACCTCCTGTTTGCGGCGGTATTCATGATCGGCTGCGCCCGCGCTTTCGAAATGCCGACGGCGCATGCGCTGGCGCCCACACTGGTGCCGTCCCCGCTCATCTCGCGCGCTGTGGCTGCCTGGACCTCCGCCAATCAGGTGGCAGTCATTTGTGGCCCTGCCTTGGGCGGACTGATCTACGTGCTGAGCCCGGGTTTGGTCGGCGTCATTTGCCTGGCATTCTTCGCCTGCTCGATCGCGCTGGTCAGTTTCGTCCGCTCCCAAAGTCCGGCTCCGCCGCGGGAGCCACCAACATTCGCCTCTGTTTTTGCCGGATTTGAATACATCCGCAGCCGACGGCGACTGCTCGGCGTGATTACTCTCGACCTTTTCGTGGTGATTCTCGGCGGCGCCGCCGCGCTGTTGCCTATCTACGCGCGCGATATTTTGGCAGTCGGACCGATTGGTCTCGGCCTGTTGCGTTCGGCGCCGGCTGCCGGCGCGCTGATCACGTCGATCGTTCTGGCGCGACACCCGGTCGAGCGACACATCGGCCGCAAGATGTTCGCAGTGGTCGGTCTTTTTGGCTTGGCGACTATTGTATTTGGGTTGTCTACCTCATTCCCATTGTCGCTGATCGCGCTGGCTGCGCTTGGCGCTTCGGACGCCATCAGCATCGTCATCCGCTTCTCGCTGGTGCAGATCGAAACCCCGGACGAAAAGCGCGGGCGCGTGAGCGCCATCAATTATCTGTTTGTCGGCTCTTCGAACACTCTAGGCGAATTCGAATCCGGTCTGATCGCCGCCTGGCTCGGCGCGGTGCCGTCAGTGGTGATCGGTGGACTCGGTTCGCTGCTGGTGGCAGGCGTATGGATGATGCTATTCCCCGATCTGCGCCGCATCGATCGTTTCGAACCGGCGCATCGCGAGCAAGTGAGGGCGTAATGCATATTTTGATCACCGGGGCCGCGGGCATGATCGGCCGCAAGCTCACCGCACGATTGGTCAAGGACGGCCAACTAAATAGACAGAACATTGACCGGCTGACACTGATCGACATTGTAGCGTCGGAAAAGCCGGCCGGGTTTGCAGGCGCCGTCGAGGTTTTGACAAGCGACCTCTTCGACCGGGGCTCGTCAGTCAAAGCGGTCGTCGGCAAGCCGGAGATGATCTTTCACCTGGCTGGCGTGGTCTCAGGCGAAGCGGAAATTGATTTTGAAAAGGGATACCGAGTCAATCTTGATGGTACCCGCGCACTGCTGGAGGCAATTCGCGCCGCCAACTACAAGCCGAAGGTCGTGTTTACCTCGTCAATCGCGGTGTATGGCGCGCCCTTTCCTCAAACCATCCCCGATGATTTTCATCTTGCGCCGCTCACCTCCTACGGTACACAGAAAGCGATCTGTGAATTGCTGCTGGCCGATTACACGCGACGCGGGTTTCTCGATGGCGTCGGCATCAGGCTGCCGACCATCTGCGTCCGGCCGGGCAAGCCCAACAAGGCTGCGTCCGGCTTCTTCTCGGGTATCATCCGGGAGCCGCTGGCTGGCCAGGAAGCGCTATTGCCGGTCGCCGACACCGTCCGCCATACCCATGCGAGCCCGCGTGCCGCTGTTGGTTTTCTCGTCCATGCCGCGGGTTTGACCCGCGAACAACTCGGGCCGCGCATCAATCTTGCCATGCCTGGTGTATCGTGCACGGTCGGAGAGCAAATCGACGCGCTCCGCCGCGTCGCTGGCGACAAGGTTGCCGCGCGTATCCGCCGTGAACCGGACCAACTTGTCCAACGAATTGTTGCCGGCTGGGCCGAGCAGCTTGATGCAAAGCGCGCTCGCGATCTTGGGTTTAAGGCCGAGGCCACCTTTGACGACATCATCCGAGCGCATATCGAAGACGAGCTGGGCGGAAAGATCGCGAAGTAATATTTCGGCAATAGGAACTTTGATTCCGATCGTTAACTAAGAGTGTGCTTGCACCACGCACTGCAAGCCTTACATTGAGCTCCATGACCTACGTCGACGCCGCTGTCGCTCCTTTACGGAAAACCGGCCAGATCAAGATTCACGGGCCCGCTGCCTTTGAGGCGATGCGCAAGGCCGGTCAGCTTGTTGCGCGCTGCCTCGACATGCTGACCGGGCATATTGGTCCAGGCGTGCCGACCGAAAAAATTGACAAGCTGGTGTTCGACTACGCTATGGACCACGGCGCCTTGCCCGCAACGTTGATGTACCGAGGCTACAAGAAGTCGACCTGCACTTCTCTCAATCACGTGGTCTGCCACGGCATTCCCGGCGACAAACCGCTGAAGGATGGCGACATCGTTAATATTGACGTCACGTTAATCCTCGATGGTTGGCACGGCGATTCCAGCCGCATGTTCACAATTGGCGAAATCCCGCGCCGCGCCGAACGACTGATCGACGTCACGCACGAAGCGATGATGCGCGGCATTGCTGCCATCCGGCCCGGAGCAACGAGCGGCGACATTGGTCACGCGATTCAGACATACGTCGAAGCGCAACATATGAGTGTGGTGCGCGACTTCTGCGGTCATGGCCTTGGCCGCTTATTCCACGACGAGCCGAACATTGTGCACGTCGGACGCCCCGGCGAAGGCATTGTGTTGAAAGCCGGGATGTTCTTCACCGTCGAGCCGATGATCAATCTCGGACGCCCGCACGTGAAGGTGCTGTCTGATGGCTGGACCGCCGTGACGCGCGACCGGTCGCTGTCGGCGCAATTCGAGCACACCGTCGGTGTCACCAATAACGGCGTCGAGGTCTTCACTTTTTCGCCGGCCGGGCTGCACAAGCCGCCGTATAAGCGCTGAAGGAGCGCTTTCCTCCCCTAGCAACAAAGTCAAGCGGCCTTCATAAAGATTGTATTATCTATGACACACTGATTGCGCTTGTCGAGAAACAGCACGCGAAACCGTCGTCGGCAGGGAAGGGCAGCTTTAAAGGATTACGGTTGATCTAGGTGGTTACTGCCGCACCAGCGTGATCTGATCGGCGCTCTCTGGCACGCGACGCCAGGTCGTGTTGTCGACTTCCTCGAAACGCCACGGATTGCCGCGTGATGGCACTAACATCAGCTGGTCGGCGTCGATGCGCCATTGCGTGAAATTAAGCCGCGCGATAACCGGATCGCAACCGGGCTTCACTTCAATAGCAAAGCCATCGCTGGCCTTGGCCATCGCCAGTGTCAGCGTGCAGACTGGCGGGCCAGACTTGCGCACGATTGCCCAATCGCCGGCGACCTGTTCTGCCGGCTTCGGCGGCGCGCCGGCGGCAGCAGCATTTTGCAAGAACAGCACGCCGACGCCCGGCGTCGGTGCCTCGAAGATCCCGTCTTCCACCTCGCTGAATTCCACGATCGATTTGCCACGTGCATCGAGCAGGTAAAGCAAATCGTTTTCCGGAAATTTCCAGCCTGCGACATCACGTACTAGCGGGAAGAGGTTGGCACAATTGGTGTCGAATTCGATCTTGAAGCCGGCTGGACCCGGATCGCTCTTGAAGGTAGCAGTGCATGTCCGGTCACGATCGGCGTTGGAAAATTCCCAACTGCCGATCATCCGCTGGGCGGATTCGCCAAGTGTCGCCGGCTGCGCGAGGGCGACACCGGTAACACAGACCGCCGCAAGACCAATCGCAAGACGGATCATAGTCAAACTATACCACTAGCGCTTGCCGGCCGCGCGATTAACGCTTCGGCGGCCACGGCGTTTCTGAAACCGGTGTGAGCGGCGGCTTCCCAGCCGCCCAGGCTAGAATGTTGTCGACCACCAGCTGATCCATCGCTGCCCGGGTTGCCTCGGTCGACGAGCCGAGATGGGGAAACAGCACGATGTGGTCCATCTCAATTA
>DASSLE010000085.1:0-5121 GCA_035689725.1 Pseudolabrys sp. | reverse complement strand
TCAACCGGAATGGCCGCTGCAATCGACGCCTGCCGCGCCGGATTTTGACCTTGGCCGGCGGTAAGTATCTGCCCCATGATCACCTCGCTGACGCGGCCGCCCTCGACACCCGCGCGTTCCAGCGCAGCCTTAATCGCGGCCTTGCCAAGTTCATGAGCCGGCAGGTTCGCGAATGCTCCGTTAAAAGCGCCGACTGGCGTGCGGGCAGCGCTCACAATGACGATATCGTCTTTCATCAGAAGCTCCTGTTACGGTCGTGGGCGGGCGGGGCTGGCCAATTTGGCACTGCCGCATCCTCGGCAGGCCACGTGGGTCTGTCAACAAGACCCGCCTCTCGGATATCCGCGACAATTGGCGCATTTTCGACCTTTCCGCAAGGAACGCCGGGGCCATATCCGGCTGTGCCGCGGTGCCACAAAACGGTGGCCCATAGAAGCGGAAATTGGCTATGCTGAACCTTGGGAAGGGAAACGTGTGAACCGCATGGCAGAGGGAAAAAAAGAGCCGATTACAATAAAAAAATACGCTAACCGGCGGCTCTACAACACCGGAACCAGCACTTACGTGACGCTTGAAGACCTCGCCACAATGGTCAAAACCGGTGAGGATTTCGTCGTCTACGATGCCAAGACCGGCGAAGACATCACACGCTCGGTGCTCGCTCAAATAATCTTCGAGCAAGAGAACAAGGAAGGGCAAAGCCTGCTGCCGATCGCCTTCCTTCGGCAATTGATCCGCTTTTACGGCGACAGCATGCAAATGCTGGTGCCACGTTTCCTGGAGGCTTCGATCGAATCGTTATCGAAGGAGCAGGGTAAATTTCGCGAACAGATGGCGCAGGCCTTCGGTGTCGGCGCTTTTGGTCCGCTCGAGGATCAGGTACGGCGGAATATGGAAATGTTCGAGAAAACTTTCGCCATGTTCGCGCCATTTGCACGCGGTCAGTCAAAGCCGGCAGAAAAACTGCAAGGTTCGAGCGGCGAAATGGACGAGCTCAAGCGGCAGCTCGACGAAATGCAAAAACGGCTGGATAAGCTTGGCGGTAAAGAATAGCCGACGTCGCGTCCATTGGCGAACGCCAGGGCGCATCCAGACGTTGATCGGCGTGGCGGATGCGCCTGCGAACATAAGGCGATCTGCAAAACAATTTGAAAAGGTAGCATTTTGTGGATCCAGACGCGGTTAATCCCGCGTACGGCACGCGTCTTGTCCTTGCGCCAACCCGACGCGCCGAGCCGGCCTCCGAAAACCATGCACAGGTCGCGCTCGATCCTGTGTCCGATCCGTCTGAGCGACAGATTAGCCAGCACTACGCGCCCTTCTTCGCCCAGCTCGTTGCCACGAAAGACCCGCATCCGCAGACGCGCGAGCGCCGTCGCGCCGGACCGAGGCACTCGCCGCGTACTGGGCCAGCGTTGCACTCACCGCACGTTAGTAACCGAGAGCACAGCCGTCTTTGCGGGGCTCCGAGCCGGCGATGAGCACCCCGCGATCCCAATCGATCTTGATGGTTTGCGCGCCACCCCAAGGCGAACTCGCCGTCACCACGTCGTGTCCGCGCGCCTTCAGCCCCTCGACCGTCGTTGCCGGGGTGCCACGTTCGACATCGGTCTTTTCACCCTCGAAGAAGAAACGCGGGGCATCGATCGCCTGCTGCACATCCATGCCATAGTCGATCATATTGAGGATGATTTGCACGTGACCCATTGGCTGATAGTGCGCGCCCATCACGCCGAAGCTCATGTCGCAGCGACCATTGCGCATAGCAAGTGCAGGAATGATTGTGTGCATCGGCCGCTTATAGGGGCCAAACGTATTGGGATGATTTGGCTCCAGCGTAAAGCAAGCACCACGATTGGTCAGCATGATGCCGCTCTTCTCGGTGCAGATGCCGACACCGAAGCTGGAATAGAGCGAGTTGATGAAGGAGACTGCCATGTGGTCGCGGTCAACCACGGTGAGGTAAACCGTATCGTTGCCAGGCGCTGGTGCGCTCGGCAGCTTCGCCCGTTTTTTCTTGTCGATAAGCGACGCGAGCTTTTTGGCGAAGTTTTTATCGAGCAGGTCGGCGACGGACGTGCGCATATGCGCTTGGTCGGCAATGTGGGTATCGCGAATGGCAAAGCCTAAACGCGCAGCCTCCAGCACTAGGTGAAAGCGTTCGACGCCGAGCGGGTCGAGGGAAGCGACGTCAAAATTCTCCAGAATATTGAGCATCACCAGTGCCGTGAGGCCTTGCCCGTTCGGCGGAATCTCGACCAGATCCAAGCCGCGATAATTTGTCGAAATCGGCTCAACCGCATCGCCACGGTGGCGCGAGAAATCCTCCGCAGTGAGAAAAGAGTTGCGCGTCTCGAGCGTCTTCGCCATGTCGTCGGCGATCTCGCCTGCGTAAAAGGCCCGCGCTCCTTTGGCCACGATAGTCTTGAGTGTTGTCGCCAGCGCTGGAAAGCGGATGACATCACCTTCCTTGGGCGCGCCGCCATCGAAAAGATAGTGCTTGGACGCGCCTGGATCCGCTTTGAGCTTGCCGACGTGTCTCTGCCAATCCCAAGCTACGCGCGCGGCCACGGGAAAACCGCCCTCGGCATATTTAATCGCGGGCGCAAGCGCGCGGTCGAGACCGAAGCGGCCGTGCGCTTTCAGGATCGCCTCCCAGGCGTCGACCGCGCCTGGCACGGTAACAGCGTGGATCGAATTGCCGATCTCGGTTAATCCCTTCGCACGGAGCGCTTGATCGGATGCTTTGGCACCAGCGCGGCCAGAACCATTGTAGCCCCAGACTGGCTTGCCCGGTTTAGAAACCAGACAGAAGCAATCGCCGCCGATGCCCGTCATGTGAGGCTCGACTACGCAAAGTGTCGCAACCGCGGTAACCGCCGCATCGGCGGCTGTGCCGCCCGCGCGCAACGTATCGATCGCGGCGAGAGTTGCGAGTGGATGCGAGGTTGCCGCCATGCCTTCACAGGCGATCACGGGCGAGCGGCCAGGCAGCTGGAAATCGCGGCTCATGCCAAAACCGGAAATGTTGGAACGATCAGGACGACACGCGCTCGACACCCTCAACCGTAAGGTCTCGCTGGGCCGAGCGCAAAGTTACCGCAAAACCGCTGAGCACATCGATGAAGCTCACAACGAGCAGAAGGAAAAAAGTCGCGGTTCCGGCTTGTTTGACCAACAGGAACTCAACCAGCATACCGAGGAACAGGATCAGCGACAGCGCGTGGTCGACCACAGTGCGGATTCCAATGCGCGTTGATTTTAGCACTTCACCGCACAACAGGAGTATCGCCAATGCGATGACTATGTCGCCTACCGACATAATCCAGTCGGCGCCCGACACCATGTGAACCGTGGAGACCACACCGGTCCAGGTCACTCCCGGCATCAGAAACGCGATGATGTTGTAGATCGCGAACGGAACCAACAGCAGCGGGAAGCCGAGCATGAACATGGCGCAACTTGCCTTCGGCTTCGAAAGTCGCGTTAGACCTCGGTCTTCGCCTTCAGGACCTGACGGCCTTTGTACATGCCGGTCTTGAGGTCGATGTGGTGCGGGCGGCGCAATTCGCCGGAATCCTTATCCTCGACATAGGCCGGCCGCTTGAGCGCGTCGGCGGAACGGCGCATGCCGCGGCGCGACGGCGAGGTTTTCCTTTTCGGCACAGCCATGGGACGAAACTCCTGAAAAAAGCGCGATTATGTCGGTTTGAAGCCGGGCTTATAGATGAAGGCTCGCGTCAAGGCTAGTGGCTTTGCCGCAGGCATGCGGCCGCTGATGGCGCCTGCGCCGCCCGAGCGACATAGAGCCCTGCCAGGCGGCGCAGACCTGGGCCTGGCTGCCGCGCATTTCGATTGACCGGGTTGGGCAGGATGGCGGCCAACAATGCCGCGTCGTAGCGGGAAAGATCCCGGGCCGATTTACCAAAGGCGCGGCGGGCACCGGCCTCGGCGCCAAATTCGCCATTGGGACCCCATTCAGCGATGTTGAGGTAAATTTCCAAAATCCTCCGCTTCGACAGAACTAGGTTAATCCAGAGTGCCAACGGAAATTCCAGGGCCTTGCGCACATAGCTGCGGCCCGGCCAAAGGAACAGGTTCTTTGCGACTTGCTGCGTGATAGTCGAACCACCGCGCATGTCGTCAATGTCGTCCGTTTCAGCAATGGCCTCGCGTATCTCCGTAAGGTCGATCCCGTGATGGCTGCAGAAGCGGCCATCCTCGGCAATGATCACCGTGAGCGGCAGCGCCGGTGAGATGCGCGCGATTGGGACGTATCGGCGCTCTACTCTCGCTCCGCTCAAGCGCCGCCAGAGCATGACCGTCGAAATCGGATCGAGCACCGCGTAAAGCGGTGTGATTAGGTAAGGCAGCAACAGCACAGCCAGTATAATGACTGCGACGGTACGCAACGCCCGCCGCAGCGTCAGAATATGTCCGAAGCCTGGTTTTTGGGCCGATTGATGCACGGGCGGAGATTAGCGTATTCAATCCGCTTATCAGCGCCTACTTTTCGGGATCATCCGCAACAGCTAACAATGCCACGATGAACAAGGGTATCACCGACTTTCCCACTAAACTTGCCTCAGTCGCCGCAGAGACCGAATCGCTGCTCAATCGGCTCCTCGGCGACGCGCCGATCGCTGGGGAAATTTCGCGACCGCCACGACTCGTCGCGGCCATGCGCCATGCAGCGCTGGATGGCGGCAAACGCTTGCGGCCATTTTTGCTTGCCGAGACGGCCACGGTGTTTGGCGCTGCGCGCGCGGGCGCGCTGATGGCAGGTGCCGCGCTCGAACTCGTGCACTGCTATTCACTGGTCCACGATGATCTGCCGGCCATGGATGACGACGATCTACGCCGCGGACGACCGACAGTCCACAAGGCTTTCGATGAGGCGACTGCAATTCTCGTGGGTGACGCACTGCTGACGCTGGCCTTCGATGTCATGGCGCGATCTGAAGTGCATGCCGATCCAGTGGTGCGGGTCGCGCTCGTCGCGGAACTCGCGCGCGCTTCCGGCCTCGGCGGCATGGCCGGCGGACAGATGCTCGATCTCGCCGCCGAAGGGCGCTTCGAGCCAAAGCGCGCCATGACCGAAAAGGAAATCGCAAACCTGCA
>DASSLE010000084.1:0-10842 GCA_035689725.1 Pseudolabrys sp. | reverse complement strand
CGACCTGGCGCTTATTTCAAGATCCCGAGTGGCCAAGTCATGGAAATCGGCATCGAGTTCGAGATTTGAGCGAGCTATCGCTGATCTCGAAGATTGAAGTAGCTGGCCGTTTGCGCCTAGCTAGCTTAAATTTAAAATGTTGGTGATGAGAAGCGTACGATGAATTCAAGGCAAGACAGGATGCCACTGAGTTGAAGAAATGAAATATCTGGGAGGAACCATGACGCCAACGCTTGATGTCGATCCTCTTGAAACGCGGGAATGGCTCGATTCTCTGCACGCGGTCCTGCAACACGAAGGTGAGGCGCGCGCGTCTTACTTGCTCGACCAATTGACAGACGAGGCTCATCGCGCGGGACTGAGTACTTCCGCTACGCTGACGACACCCTACGTCAATACGATTTCTCCGGAGCACGCCGAGCGACCCAAATGGGATCGTGACATCGAGCACAGAATTCGTTCGATCATTCGCTGGAACGCCGTCGCGATTATTCTGCGCGCTAACAAGCATTCTTCGGAACTGGGCGGCCATATCGCGAGCTTTCAATCGGCGGCCACGCTCTACGACATCGGCTTTGGCCATTTCTGGCACGCTCCGACAGAAAAGCATGGTGGCGACCTGATCTATATCCAGGGCCACTCGGCCCCCGGCATTTATGCCCGCGCTTTCGTAGAAGGCCGGCTCACCGAAGAGCAATTGCTGAACTTTCGTCAGGAGACGGAAGGCAAAGGCCTTTCGTCTTATCCGCATCCTTGGCTGATGCCGGATTTCTGGCAATTCCCAACCGTATCGATGGGCCTGGGCCCTCTAATGGCAATCTACCAGGCGCGGTTCCTCAAATATCTGCACGGGCGAGGTATCGCCGACACCAAGTCGCGCAAGGTCTGGGCGTTCCTCGGCGACGGCGAGACCGATGAGCCTGAATCACTTGGTGCCATCTCGCTCGCCGGCCGCGAACAGCTCGACAATCTGATCTTCGTCATCAACTGCAACTTGCAGCGGCTGGACGGCCCGGTCCGCGGCAACGGCAAGATCGTGCAGGAACTTGAGGGTCTGTTTCACGGTGCCGGGTGGAATGTGATTAAAGTGTTGTGGGGATCTGGCTGGGATCAACTCCTGGCCAAGGATTCTACCGGTAGATTGCGCAAGCGAATGGAGGAATGCGTCGACGGCGAATATCAGGACTTTAAGTCAAAGAACGGCGCCTATGTACGCCAGCAGTTCTTCAACAAATATCCCGAGACCGCGGAGCTCGTGAAGAACATGAGCGACGACGAAATCTGGGCGCTGAGGAGAGGCGGTCACGATCCCAACAAAGTGTACGCAGCCTACGCCGCCGCCGCGAAACACACTGGCCAGCCAACCGTCATTCTTGCAAAGACGGTCAAAGGCTACGGGATGGGTGAAGCGGGTGAAGGTCAAATGATAACCCATCAGCAGAAGAAAATGGGATTGGAGGCGCTGCGTAAATTCCGTGACCGATTCTCGATACCCCTTTCGGACGCTAAGATCGAAGAAATCCCGTTCCTCAAGCTGGACGAGAAGGAAAGGAAACATCTTGAGGAAACGCGCCGCGCGCTAGGCGGATCGCTGCCCCGACGGCGGGCCAAGTCCGCATCGCTCGATGTGCCCGAGCTTTCAGCCTTTAGTGCTCAGCTCGCCAGCACCGGAGACCGCGAAATATCAACCACCATGGCCTTCGTTCGTATACTCAATACGCTGTTACGCGACAAAAACATCGGAAAGTTCGTGGTGCCGATCGTTCCGGACGAGTCCCGCACCTTCGGCATGGAGGGAATGTTCCGGCAGTTCGGAATCTTTTCGCAGATCGGTCAACTGTACAAGCCGCAGGACGCGGACCAGCTCATGTATTACCGCGAGGACCGATCCGGCCAGATGCTCCAAGAAGGCATCAACGAGGCCGGCGCCATGTCGTCATGGATTGCGGCGGCGACCTCCTACAGTACCAGTAACGTGCCGATGATCCCATTTTACATCTATTACTCGATGTTTGGCTTGCAGCGGGTCGGGGATCTTGCCTGGGCCGCAGGCGACATGCGGGCGCGTGGATTTTTGCTCGGCGGCACGGCCGGCCGCACCACTCTTAACGGCGAAGGCCTACAGCATGAGGACGGCCACAGTCATCTGCTCGCGGCGACAATTCCAAATTGCGTATCTTACGACCCAACCTTCGCCTACGAGGTTGCGGTGATCATTCAGGACGGGCTGCGCCGGATGATGAAGGACCAGGAAGACGTCTACTATTACATCACATTGATGAACGAGAATTACGCGCATCCGGCGATGCCCACTGGCGCCGAGGATGGCATACGCCGCGGCATGTATTTGTTGCGCGAGGGAGCGGCAAAGAAGGCTGGCCGAAAGGTACAACTCCTAGGTTCGGGTACCATCTTGCGCGAGGTAATCGCCGCGGCGGACCTGCTCGAACAAGATTTTGGCGTCGCCGCTGATGTCTGGAGCTGCCCGAGCTTCAACGAGCTGCGCCGTGACGGCATGACGACAGAGCGCTGGAATTTGCTGCACCCGTCGCAAACACCACGCAAGAGTTATGTGGAGCGATGTCTAGCTGGACGCGAAGGTCCTGTTATCGCATCGACCGACTATATGCGGGCGTTCGCGGAGCAGATCCGGCCTTATGTGCCGGGACGCTTTATTTGCCTCGGCACGGACGGCTTCGGCCGCAGCGACTATCGCAAAGCACTGCGGAAATTCTTCGAAGTCGACCGGCACTACATCGCCGTTGCAGCACTCAAAGCGCTTGCCGACGATAACGCGCTCCCGCTGCAGAAAGTGGAAGAGGCGATCACGAAATACGGCATCAATGCGGAACGTCCGCCGCCGTGGAAATGCTGACTTCGGAGGGGCGGTACTCGCCCGCAACAGCGCGGGTCACAGGAAGCGTGCGTAGTTGGAGACGCCTGTATGGGTGCGATAAGGGAAGTTGCCGTTCCGGATATTGGGGATTTCAAGGACGTCCCGATCATCGAAGTTGCGGTGAAGGTCGGCGATCGCGTGAAAGCAGAAGCGCCACTCATAACGTTGGAGTCCGATAAAGCCTCGATGGAAGTGCCTTCGCCGTCGGCGGGTATTGTGAAGTCGCTGGTGGTGAAGGTGGGCGACCGGGTCAGCCAGGGCACGCCGATCCTCTCGCTGGAGCTCGAGGGCACGGGCTCGGCTGCCGACCTGGTGAAGCCAGCTGTAACGCCTCCCCCGGCTCCGACGAGCGCGCCCAGCGGTGTTGCCGAGGTGCGAGTGCCCGATATCGGCGACTTCAAAGACGTCCCAATAATCGAGGTCTCGGTCAAACCGGGCGATACCGTCAAGCCGGAACAGCCCCTGATCACTTTGGAATCCGACAAAGCTTCGATGGAAGTGCCTTCGCCGCTCGGCGGGGTCGTCGCCGAGTTGAAAATCAAGATCGGAGACCGCGTCAGCGAAGGCTCAGTCATTCTTACGTTGACGACGGAAGCCGCGCGCCCAACACCGGCGCAGAACGTGGCCTCCGCTGCGACGCCCCCACTTGCGCCCGCACCAAGGCCGACGGTTGCGTCTTTGCCAGCTCCCGCCGCACCCGTTCCCGATGCAGCTTTCGATATACCCTATGCCGGTCCGTCGGTGCGAAAGCTTGCGCGCGAACGTGGCATCGATCTGCGCCAGGTCAGGGGCAGTGGTAGACGCGGCCGGATCCTTCCTGAGGATGTCCTCAATTTGAGCGCCACCCCCGTGGCGGCCACCGCTGCTCCGGGGCCGTCGGCGCCCGGCGCCGGTCTTGGGCTATTGCCCTGGCCCAAGGTCGATTTCGCTAAATTCGGCCCGATCGAATCGAAACCACTGTCGCGCATCAAGAAAATTTCCGGGCCGACCCTACATCGCAACTGGGTGATGATCCCGCACGTCACCAATCACGACGAATGCGACATCACCGAACTCGAGGAGTTTCGTAAGCAGCTCAACAAGGAAAATGAGAAATCCGGCGTGCGCGTCAGCATGCTGGCCTTCATGATCAAGGCTGCGGTTGCATCGTTGAAGAAATTTCCGGAGTTCAATGCCTCGCTTGAGGGGGACAATCTGATCCTGAAGAAATACTACCACATCGGCTTTGCTGCCGACACGCCGCAAGGACTTGTCGTGCCCGTGATCCGTGATGCCGACAAGAGGGGTGTGGTCGAGATCGCCAAGGAGATGGGCGACCTGGCGAAGCTCGCGCGTGATGGCAAGCTCAAGCCCGACCAAATGCAGGGTGGCACCTTCACGATTTCCAGTCTCGGGGGCATCGGCGGCACTTATTTCACGCCGATTATCAATGCACCCGAGGTCGCGATCATGGGCGCCTGCCGTTCGTTCGAGAAGCCGGTATGGGACGGCAAGCAGTTCGTGCCGCGGCTGTATCAGCCATTGTCGCTGTCGTGGGACCACCGCGTCATCGACGGCGCCGCCGCGGCGCGCTTCAACGCCCATTTCGGCGGTCTGCTCACCGACATGCGCCGTGCCCTCGTATAGGGAAATCAGCGATGGCAAATCTAATCGACGTCAAAGTCCCTGACATCGGCGATTTTAAGAACGTCCCGGTGATCGACGTTCTGGTGCGTCCGGGCGATCGAGTCACGACCGAGCAGGCCCTGATTACGCTCGAGTCCGACAAGGCCTCGATGGACGTGCCATCGCCGCTCGACGGCGTGGTCAAAGAATTGATGATCAAGGTGGGCGACAAGGTTTCACAAGGCTCGCTTATTCTTGTTGCGGAAACAGAAGCAGCGCCAGCCGGTGTTGCACCCAAGCAGAGCGTGAAAGGTGAGGGTGCCGCGTCGGGCGAAGGCGCGCCGGTTGCGGACTATGGCGCAGCGTCCGGCGTTTACGAAGTGATCGAGGTGCGCGTTCCCGAAATCGGCGATTTCAAAGACGTGCCGATCATCGAAGTGGCGGTGAAGAACGGCGACGCGGTCCAGCCGGAACAACCACTGATCACGCTTGAATCCGACAAGGCATCGATGGAGGTGCCTTCGCCGGCAGGCGGTATCGTCAAGGAGATGACGGCCAAAATCGGCGACAAAGTCAGCGCTGGCAGCCTCATCCTGACCTTGCAAACGGGAGTTAGCGGGGCGGCACCGGTCGCGCCATCGGAAGGTCGTGGAGCCGCAGCATCTGGCACTCCGGTCCCTGTCGCGGCAACCCATGCCGGCGGCTCCGATGTCGAATGCGAAATGCTGGTCCTCGGCGCGGGGCCCGGCGGCTATTCGGCGGCATTTCGTTCCGCCGATCTCGGCATGATGACGGTTTTGGTAGAACGCTACCCAACCCTCGGTGGTGTCTGTCTCAACGTTGGCTGTATCCCTTCCAAAGCACTGCTCCATACCGCAGCGGTCATGGAAGAGGTCAAAACAATGGCGGCGCACGGAATCGCGTTCGCCCCGCCGCAGATCGACATAGACAAGTTACGCGCCCATAAGGACAAAGTGGTGGGGAAGCTGACCGGCGGTCTCGCCGGCATGGCCAAGGCGCGCAAGGTCACGGTCATTCAGGGCGTCGGTAAATTCCTTGACCCGCATCATCTCGATGTCACGCCACGTAACGGTGGCGAACGCACAGTCGTGAAATTCGAAAAGGCAATCATTGCGGCCGGTTCGCAATCGATCAAGTTGCCGTTCATGCCCGACGATCCACGCGTTGTGGACTCCACCGGCGCGCTCGTGCTTTCGCACCTGCCGAAATCCATGCTGGTGATTGGCGGCGGCATAATCGGGCTCGAAATGGCGACGGTGTATTCGACGCTTGGCACGCAGATCGATGTGGTCGAAATGCTCGACGGGCTAATGACTGGTGCCGATCGCGATCTCGTGAAGGTCTGGGAGAAAAAGAATGCCGGTCGTTTCCGCTCCGTCATGCTGAAGACCAAAACCGTAGCGGCGGAAGCGGCGCGCGAGGGCATCCGCGTCGGTTTTGAAGGCGAGAACGCGCCGGTGCAGCCGCAAGTCTATGACATGGTTCTGGTCGCGGTTGGCCGAAGCCCGAACGGGAAGGCGATCGAGGCTGAAAAAGCGGGCGTTGCTGTCGGTGACCGCGGCTTCATCCCTGTCGATAAGCAAATGCGGACCAACATGCCGCATGTCTTCGCGATCGGCGATATCGTCGGCCAGCCGATGCTTGCGCACAAGGCTGTGCATGAGGCGCATGTGGCCGCCGAATCGGCGGCTGGCAAGAACAGCACATTCTTCGCGCGGCAAATTCCGTCGGTCGCTTACACGGATCCCGAAGTCGCTTGGGCAGGGCTCACGGAAGAACAATGCAAGGCGCAGGGGCTTAAATACGGCAAGGCGGTGTTCCCATGGGCAGCGTCAGGTCGGGCCATCGCTAATGGTCGCGACGAGGGTGTCACCAAGCTTCTGTTCGACGAAGATAATCACCGCGTTCTCGGCGGCGGCATTGTCGGGACCAACGCTGGTGATCTGATTGGCGAAGTTTGTCTTGCCGTCGAGATGGGATGCGATCCGGTGGATATTGGCAAAACCATTCATCCGCATCCAACGTTGTGCGAATCGATCGGCATGGCGGCCGAGGTCTTCGAAGGTGTGTGCACGGACTTGCCGCCGGCAAAGAAACGCACGTGATCACACTGGGGCGGTTACCATGAACACTGCGCCGCCGCTGGAATACGTCACAGCTACGTCGACGAAAAGCCGCACCCGGAAAACCAATGACCGATGAAACTCTACTCCGTGTCGAGACTTCACTGAGCGGCTACGAGTTGCTCAACGATCCTCTGCTCAATAAGGGCACAGCCTTCACCGAAGAGGAGCGAGACGAGTTCGACCTGCACGGGCTGTTGCCGCCGCATGTTTCACAGTTCGACGACCAAGTGAAGCGCCGATATGACGCCTTTCGCAGCCTTCATACCGATATTGTAAAGTATACGTTTTTGCGCGGATTGCAGGACACCAATGAAGTTCTTTTTTACGCACTATTGACGCGCAATATCGAAGAGATGATGCCGATCATCTACACGCCGACGGTTGGGCTGGGCTGCCAGCGTTTCAGCCACATTTTCCGCAAGCCCCGCGGCCTATTTCTGAGCGTGCCGCACAAGCGCCGCATACGCCAAATCCTCGGGCATCCTCGGTTCGATCATGTTGAGGCTATCGTCGTCAGTGACGGCGAGCGCATCCTCGGCCTCGGTGATCAGGGCGCCGGTGGTATGGGGATTCCGATTGGAAAACTATCCCTATATACCGCTTGCGCCGGTCTGCATCCCGCGACGACGCTGCCGATCATGCTGGACGTTGGCACGGATAACAAAGAGCTCCTCGTCGATCCGCTTTATATCGGCTGGCGCCACGAGCGGGTGCGCGGTCCGGAATATGATGATTTCGTCGAAAGTTTCGTCGATGCAGTACGTGAACGGTGGCCGCACGTCCTTCTGCACTGGGAGGATTTCGCGATCGGTAACGCCAACCGGCTACTTTCCAAATACCGTGATCAACTGTGCACCTTTAATGATGATATTCAGGGCACAGCTGCCATCGCAGTTGCGACACTGCTGAGCGCTATAAATATCACTGGCGTTCCCCTTACTGAGCAACGCGTGGCCGTACTCGGTGCAGGCTCGGCGGGGAGTGGCATTAGCGCGCTTGTCGCGCGCGCTATGATCGACGCCGGTTTGAGCGAAGCGGAGGCGCACAGCCGGTTCTACCTCGTCGATCGAGACGGATTGTTGGTCGATGGCATGTCTGGATTGCAATCGTTTCAAATGCCGTTTGCCCAGCAGCGCGATCGCATTAGCAATTGGAAACTTGAGACACCAACCCGCATCGGTCTTGCCGATGTGATAAGCAACGCAAAGCCGACGGTATTGATTGGGACCTCAGGCCAACCCAAAACGTTCACCGAAAGGATCGTGCGCGACATGGCTCGCCATGTGCGCCAGCCAATTATTTTCCCGCTTTCGAATCCTACCGACCGTAGCGAGGCGACTTCGGCAGAACTCGATAACTGGACCGAGGGCCGCGCTGTCATCGGTACTGGTAGCCCATTCCCACCATTAAAGCGCAATGGTAAAGCCTACCGTCCCGATCAGACGAACAATGCCTACGTCTATCCTGGCATAGGGCTTGGTGCGATCGCGGCGGATTCGCAACGGATATCGGATGGCATGTTCCTCGCTGCTGCTCATGCGGTCGCAGCGAAAAGTCCAACCAAAGAGGATCCGAGCGCTAACCTACTTCCACCGTTGCGCGAAATTCGTGAGCTCACTTTCCATGTTGCAGTTGCCGTCGGCAAGCAGGCGCAGAAGGAAGGCCTCACTCGCCCTATGTCAGATGAAGCGGTCGCCGCCGCGGTACGTGCTAAGATGTGGGAGCCACGCTATCCGTCGTACAAACGAGCCAATAAGTAGCGTTTCAAACGCCTCAGAAAGTTGGGACACAGGCTGTGCGTTAGTCACCCCGAAGACTGCCAGCGACAGCGTTGTTGTTGTACCAACGCGCCGCTCCACCATGAAACGGCAGGATTGTGTTGCGTGTGAAATTGGCGGCAACGGTCTCTGCCGCTGCAGGATGGACCTGCATCATTTCATCGAGATTATTAAAAACCACCTCAAGGATAGCATAAGCGAGACTCTCAGGCAGATCCGGGCGCGCGACCGCAAAATTATAGATTCCAAGAGTCTGATAATCGCGCCGTAGCGATGGGTAGGTGCCCGCAGCGATGAAAGAGGATGTCATCTCTGGGAGTGTCACACGCACAGAAACTTTCTGGCTTGGTGTCAAGGCCAGATAGCGAATGTTGCCTTTCTTCTCGAGCTCGGCGACCTCGGGAACGGGAGCGCCGGCCACCACGACCAGCGCATCAAGTCTGCGCGCGCTGAGTTGAGCAGCGAGATCAGCCCACGTTCCCGTGACGAATGGCGCGGTCATATTGAGGGCCTTAAACATGAGCGGTGTATAGACGCCGCCTGTGCCGCCTTCCGGGCCGATCCCCACCCGTTTACCCGACAGATCAGTAATCGAATGGAGGGGAGATTCAGAAGTTACAATGAACTGGAACGGTGTATCGTACATTGGAAACAATGCCCGAGCGGTGCGGAATTGCCGGCCGCCAGTCCAATCTGCGGTGCCACTCCATCCCTGCTGTGCGATGCCGAGGGTGACAAATGCCAATTGGATCTCTCCACTTTCGAGCAGCTTGATGTTTTCTGCCGCCCCCTCGGTTGGACGCGCGATGACCGGCAGACCAAGCTTGCGGGTCAGCAGGCGAGCGAGTCCCTCGCCATAATGGTAGTATGTACCGCCGGGCGATGCCGTGCCGATGGTGAGCGTTTCGGGCCAATTCGGTTCACCTGATCGACTGGCATTCGGCAAGGCGAAAACCACCATTAAGATTGCCGCGATCCAGAGCAGTGCGTTCTTCATATTGACTCCGAGGAGGCTCATGACATCGGCTCAGACGACCGCGCCCACTGATTACATCCTCACTGGCTTCAGCTTTCCTGCACCCGTAATCTCATCTTCGACCAGCACCTGCTCTGGGGTATCCGCTTCGGCAACGGTCTCTTTGTTCAGATGCGCGCGCATCCTGTCGACGTCGAGCGCCCCCTCCCATTTCGAGATCACGACGGTCGCTACGCCGTTGCCGATCAAATTGGTGAGTGCCCGGGCTTCGGACATGAAGCGGTCGACACCCAAAATCAGTGCAATGGAGGCAACGGGGATCGTGCCGACGGTAGCGAGGGTCGCGGCAAGGACGATAAAGCCAGAGCCAGTCACGCCAGCAGCGCCCTTCGATGTCAGTAAAAGGATGCCCAGCATACCAAGCTGCTGAAACAAACTAAGTTCTGTACCGGTCGCCTGCGCCAGAAAAATGGCGGCCATCGTCAGATAGATGCATGTCCCGTCCAGATTAAACGAATATCCGGTCGGAATTACGAGACCAACCACGGATTTTTCGCACCCGAGGTTTTCCAATTTTGCAATCATGCGTGGGAGCACCGACTCTGAGGAAGATGTGCCAAGCACGATCAGCAATTCTTCCTTGATATAGCGAATGAACTTGAAGATATTAAAGCCCGCAAGCCGTGCGAAAAACCCAAGCACAAAAACGATAAAGATAATGCACGTCGTGTAGACAGCAGCCATCAGCTTGGCGAGTGAGAAGAGCGTCCCCACTCCATATGTTCCGATCGTAAATGCCATGGCGCCGAATGCACCGATGGGCGCCACCTTCATGATGATTCCGACGACACCAAATAATGCGTATGACGCTTGGTCGATCACTCCAAGCAGCACCCTGCCGCGCTCGCCGAGTGCTTGCAGCGCGAAGGCAAACAGGACGGCGAAAAAAAGAACCTGCAGGATCTCACCTTGTGCGAATGCCCCGATCACCGTGTTGGGGATGATATCCATCAGGAACTGAATCGTGCTCTGTTCCTTGGACTTCACCACGAAACCTTGGATTGCCTTGGTATCGATCGATTTGACATCGACGTTTATTCCAGCCCCTGGCTGCACGGTATTCACGACGATAAGGCCGACAACCAACGCGATCGTCGTTAGGACTTCGAAGTAGATAAGCGCCTTGAGCCCGACGCGGCCAACCTTCTTCATGTCTTGCATGCTGGCGATGCCATGCACGACGGTGCAGAAGATGATTGGAGCGATGAGCATCTTGATCAACTTGATGAACGCGTCGCCGAGCGGCTTCATCTGCGCGCCAATTTGCGGATAGAAGTGCCCAAGGACGACCCCTATCAGAATGGCCGTCAGCACCTGCGCATAAAGGCTTTGGTAAATCGGCTTGCCGTGCGTTGTCCCTGCCACCGCGGTTTTTGCGTG
>DASSLE010000083.1:0-2720 GCA_035689725.1 Pseudolabrys sp. | reverse complement strand
CAGACGGACTGGTTTCCGCTACTCATCACCGCCACGAAGCTGTGCGCGGCCGCCGATGCGGCCGTGCCGCAGGCATTTATATCTTGCGCAAATCCGCGCGATCGAGTCATGAGAGATGATCCGGCCGCCGCATGATCCTGAGCACATCATGCGTAAGATGGTGATGCATGCTTTCGGTTTACGTCGCGCACGGCACAACGCTTGAGCGAATCGCCGTCAATCCCGGCTCGCCGCCGCCTGACGAAGCGGTCTGGGTCGATATGGTCACGCCGACCGTGCAGGAAGACAAGCTGGTCGAGAAGCTGCTCGGCATCGCCGTCCCGACGCGCGAAGAAATGCAGGAGATCGAGGTTTCCAGCCGCCTCTACGTGGAGAACAGCGCACGCTACATGACAGCGACGCTGATGTGCCAGTCGGACACGACGCCCAAGACTACCCCGGTCACCTTCATTCTTTCAGGCCATAAGCTTGTGACCGTGCGTTATGATGATCCGCGTCCTTTCGCCATTGTCGAGCACAAGCTTGCGCGTGCCTGTCCGCCCAAAGTTTCTGGCGAGTCGGTGCTGATGGACCTGCTCGATGCGGTGATCGATCGCGCTGCCGATATCCTGGAACGCATCGGCGCCGAGGTTGACCAGGTCTCGCATTCGATCTTCGAGCCGGAGGAAGAGGCCGCACCACCGTCTTACAACGATGTGCTCAAAGCGCTCGGCCGCAAGGGCGACCTTACCTCCAAGGTGCGCGAAAGCCTGGTATCGGTGGGCCGCTTGCTGTCATTCCTCGCCAATGAAGCTGACACTATGAAATGGCCCAAGGACACACGCGCACAGTTGCAGTCGATGCAGCGCGACACCGTATCACTATCCGACCACGTGACGTACCTGTCAAACAAGATTACCTTCTTGCTCGATGCGCTGCTCGGGATCGTCAGCATCCAGCAAAACGACATCATCAAGATATTCTCGATCGCTGCGGTGGTGTTCATGCCGCCGACGCTTGTCGCCTCGATTTACGGCATGAATTTTCACAAGAACATGATCGAGCTTGAATGGGACTTTGGTTACCCGTTCGCGCTGTTCCTGATGGTTCTGGTGGCGGTGCTGCCGTTGCTCTTCTTCAAATGGAAGAAGTGGCTATAAGACAAGGGCGGCCACGCCTTCTGCGCTCTCGTCCGCACAGCTAGCATCGTTCCCTCGAGAGGCGGACCGCGCGCAAGATCATGAACGGGCTGACACTCCACTCCCAAGATCTGGAGGCCGCTTGCGTGAGCATGAGCGGAGAAAACGTTTTCTCACACATGCTGGCCGCCGTTGATGTGAATCTCAGCACCGTTCACGTAAGAGCTCGTGTCCGTACACAGCACGTAAATGATTTTGGCGACCTCGTCGGGCGTGCCGAGTCGCTGCATCGGAATTTGCTCCACGATCTTCTCGGTTCCGGGAGAGAGAATGGCGGTGTCGATCTCACCTGGCGCGATAGCGTTGACGCGGATCCCGAGCCGCCCGAAGTCACTTGCCATTTCGCGGGTGAGCGAAGCCAGTGCTGCCTTGGAGGTTGCATAGGCCGCGCCGGCGAACGGATGAACGCGCGAGCCGGCAATCGAAGTGACGTTCACCACCGAGCCCTTGGCCGCTTTTAGCTCCTCCACAAGTCCGCGCGCCAGCATGATCGGCGCGAAGAAATTCACGCGAAATACGTGGCGCCATACGTCGGTGGTCGTGTCCAGCGAACCGAGGCGCTGGCCGCCATCGGCCTTGGGTGAAATCGCGGCATTGTTGACCAGCGCGTGCAATTCCTTGTTGTCGAGTCTCCGTTTAATTTCCGCGATCGCCTCGTTCGTGTTGCCTTCATCCGCTAGGTCGACCTGAATGTGATCCTCGGGGCCGGCTTCCCAAGGGCAATTTTCCGGAAACGGATGCCGCGAACAGGTAATCACGCGCCAGCCGGCCGCCGAGAAGCGCTTGACCGTCGCATGACCGATACCTCGGCTTGCGCCGGTAAGGAGCAGCGTGCGGCGCGGTTGGTTCGTTTGTGAGCTAGGCATGCCGTCTCTGGAATGGTTCTAGCGTGTGATCGCTAAGGTGATGCTAGCTCACGGATAGAGCCGCGTCTTGTTCCACGGGGCGCCCAGGCCATCCCGTTTAAATTCAATGCGATCGTGCAGGCGGAACGCCCGCTCCTGCCAGAACTCGATCGAGAGCGGCACAATGCGATAGCCGGACCAATTGGGCGGGCGCGGGACGTCGCTAATGGCAAATTTAGTGGCATAGACGGCGACAGCCTTCTCGAAGGCGAGCCGGCTTTCGAGCGGTGCCGATTGCTTACTCGCCCAGGCCCCGATCTGCGCCTGCTTGGGGCGGGAGGCGAAATACGCGTCGGCCTCGGCATCCGTGACGCGCTCAACAAAGCCGCGCACGCGCACCTGCCGGTTCGAGGACTTCCAATGGAACACTAGCGCCGCTAGGGGCCGGGCGTCCAATTCCCGCCCCTTTTGGCTGGCCATGTTGGTGTAGAAGACGAACCCCTGCTCGTCGGCGCCTTTCAGGAGCACCATCCGCGCATTCGGCAGGCCGTCGGTATCGACGGTGGCGAGCGTCATGGCGGTCGGGTCACGCGGCTCAGTGGCCGTCGCCTCTGTCAGCCAAGCGGCAAAAAGGCGCAAAGGCTCATCAGCGGCGGTGAAATCACCAGTCGTTAACCAACTCGGGTGTTGAATCGGT
>DASSLE010000082.1:0-3418 GCA_035689725.1 Pseudolabrys sp. | reverse complement strand
GGCGATTGCGCGGAGAGTTTTGCCGAACACGGCGCCAACAACATTCGCGACTTCTTTCGCATGTTTCTGCAGATGGCAGTCGTGTTGACCTACGCCGCCGCTTCTCCGGTGGTGAAGGTCGGTCGCATCGCGGGCCAGTTCGCCAAGCCTCGTTCGTCACCGAGTGAAAAGCGCAACGGCAAGGAACTGCCAAGCTACCGCGGTGACATCATCAACGACATCGCTTTCACCGAGGAGGCACGGCGTCCCGATCCGCGCCGTCAGATTGAGGCCTATCGGCAGTCAGCGGCAACGCTCAACCTGCTGCGCGCCTTCGCGCAGGGTGGCTATGCCAACCTTGGAAGCGTGCGGCAATGGATGCTCGGCTTTGTAAAGGATAGCCCGCAGTCGCGGCGCTATGTCGAATTGGCGGATCGCATCTCCGAGGCGCTCGGCTTTATGCAGGCCTGCGGCCTCGATCTCGAAAGCCACCCAGAGCTGCGCACGACAGAGTTCTATACGAGCCACGAGGCTTTGCTGCTCGGCTTCGAGGAGGCAATGACGCGCGTCGATTCGACGACCGGCGACTGGTACGCCACATCTGGTCATATGTTGTGGATTGGAGATCGGACGCGGCAATATGACCACGCGCACATCGAATACGCGCGCGGCATCAAGAATCCGATCGGTCTCAAGTGTGGGCCGTCGCTAAAGGCCGACGATCTGTTGCGGCTGATCGATATTCTCAATCCGGACAACGAGGCAGGAAGACTAACGCTAATTGGCCGCTTTGGTGCCGAAAAAGTCGGTGAACATCTGCCAGCACTGGTGCGCGCGCTGAAGCGCGAAGGCAGGGTGGTGCTGTGGTCGTGCGACCCGATGCACGGCAACACCATTACATCGGCGACCGGTTACAAGACGCGCCCATTCGACCTGATCCTGAAGGAGGTACGCGGCTTCTTTGAAGTGCATCAGGCCGAAGGTACTTATGCTGGCGGCGTGCATCTAGAGATGACCGGGCAGAACGTGACGGAATGCACGGGTGGTGCCCGCGCCATCACGGAATCCGATCTCAACGACCGTTATCATACTGTCTGCGATCCACGGCTCAATGCGGAGCAGGCGATTGGCCTCGCGTTTCTGTTGGCCGAGTTGCTTAAGAAAGAGCGCTTGGCGCACGCCAAGCCGATGTCGGCGGTTGCCGGGCTCTGAACCCGGGAAGCATTCCCTCCGATTTGGTGTTAGTGTTCGTGGAGCGGGCCGCGAGCTCGGCGCGACTTGCCGCTTCGCAACAAATCCATCCGAGCCGGGGAGGCCTTATGAAACGCCAGTATTGGCGGCAGGTAAAGCTGGGCTTCGCGTTGGCCATATTGCCGTTGCTTACCGTCGGCGCCACAGCGCAGATCGCGGTTTCCGCGAACGACAACAAATCCGTGCTAGTCAACGGCGCGAACGTTGTGCCGGACAAGCCAGCGGCCGACACCGTGAACATCATCGATCTCGGAGCATCACCGCCTAAGGTGATCGGCGAAGTAAAGGCGCCAGCCAGCGTGGTTGGTCCGCCGCAGAGCGTTGCGGTGTCACGCGACGAAAGCTTCGCGCTGGTGACCGGCGCCTTCAAAGTCGATCCGGCCGATCCGAAGAAAGCCGTCCCAGACAACAAGCTCTCGGTGATCGACCTCAAGGCCAAGCCGCCGGCGGTCATCGCAACGCTGGAAGCCGGTCTCGGCGCGGCAGGCGTGTCAATCAACAACGTCGGCACGCTGGCACTGGTCGCCAACCGCAGCGAAGGCACTGTGTCCGTATTCACGATCGCGGGCAATAAGCTCACATCGGCCGGCAAGATCCAACTCGGTGACTCCAAGTCCGGACCAAGTCATGTCGCATTTACGCCCGATGGCAAGAGCGCGTTAGTCACTCGCGATGGCGACCACAGGGTTTCGATCCTGTCGGTGGACGGCAACAAAGTGGAGGACAGCAAGAAGTTCATGGTAGGCGGCGTTCGGCCCTACAGCCTTGAGATCAGCGCGAAAGGCGATGTCGCCGTGTTCACCAATCAGGGTGGCGGGCAAGGCGATATCGACGTCATCAGCATCGTCGACCTCAAGACGAAGCCGCTGCGCATAGTCGATACCATCAGCGTCGGGCAGACGCCGGAAGGCGTTGCCATGTCGGGCGACGGCGCTTACGTCGCCGTCACGGTGATGAATGGTTCGAACCGTGCGAAGGACCATCCGGCCTACAATGACTACGGCTTACTGACGATTTTTTCGATCAAGGGCACGACTCTTACAAAAGTCGCTCAAGCCAAGGTCGGTCATTGGTGCCAGGGCGCAGCCTTTAGCAAGAATAACAAAACCGTGGTGATTCAGTGCATGGTCGAGAAAAACTTGCAGGCCTTTAATTTCGATGGGCGCAACCTGAAGCCGGCCGGCACGGTGGCGCTCAGTGGAGGAGGCGCGGGACTACGGACGGCAGCAAGATAAGCCACACGACTGGGTCGCCTGTAATTTTGCCGGTTTTAACCCGGTACCCATGTTTGCGGGTCAGCGATGCAAGCACCCCATTGCCGGCTGGGATGCCGAGGCGGTAGAGCTTTGCCATGAGCGCTCGTCCCGCTGAAAAGCTGGCCATTGCCGTCGCGCAGCTCAATTCGACTGTTGGCGACATCGCCGGCAATGTCGAGAAAGCACAGCGCGCACGTGCGGTTGCTGCCGCCCAAGGCGCCGATCTGGTCGCCTTTCCCGAGCTGTTTATCGCCGGTTATCCGCCCGAGGATCTGGTGCTCAAGCCGGCGTTCCAGGCTGCCTGCCGCTCGGCGGTCGAAGCCCTCGCACGCGAAACGGCTTCAGCAGGTCCAGCCTTACTGCTCGGCACACCATGGCTCGACAGCGGCAAGCTCTACAACGCGGTTGCGTTGCTTGACGGCGGTGCGATCACCGCGCTGCGCTACAAAGTCGATCTTCCCAACTATGGCGTGTTCGATGAAAAACGGGTGTTTGTGCCAGGACCAATGCCGGGGCCAGTTAATTTTCGCGGTGTGCGTCTGGGACTTCCGATCTGTGAGGATATCTGGGGCTCCGAGATCGTCGAATGCCTGGCAGAAACCGGCGCTGAGATGCTTGTCGTGCCGAACGGCTCGCCTTACTGGCGGCAGAAAGGCGATGTGCGTCTCAACATTGCGGTGGCGCGTGTAACCGAGCAGGGGCTACCGACAGTTTACGTCAATCAGGTTGGTGGTCAGGACGAGTTGGTGTTCGACGGCGTGTCGTTTGCCTTGCATGCGGATTGCTCGCTGGCATTTCAACTCGCTGCATTTCAAGAAACGATCATTACCACGCAATGGGTTCGCCGTAACGGGACCTGGCGCTGTGATAACGGTCCGCAGGTCGATAGCGTCGAAACCGATCGTGCCGACTATAGTGCTTGCGTGCTAGGC
>DASSLE010000081.1:0-2258 GCA_035689725.1 Pseudolabrys sp. | reverse complement strand
GGCGCCGGCAGGTCCGCAATGGTCAAAGGACTACCATCAGGCCCGATTACATATTTGACCCTCAGGCGATGGGCTTCAGTCATTGGTATACTCACAAACAAAACTCAACTGACAAATACTGCGGAAACGCTACAAGCCCCGGCTTAAAATTTGCCTAAGCATGGCAAATGCATCGCACAATATTTGCCCGGTTTCCGCTAACCTTTTGGTTACGGATGGAAACGCGCGGGCTGCCCTGGCGTTACCTGTGGAGGCTCGTTAACGGCCGGTAATAAAAGAAGTGGCGACTGGGGCCTGCGTCATGCACCAGTGAAAAGTTCCCCTTATTCTTCATCGAAGTTGAGTGCGGCAACCGCATGTGCGCGCGCGGTCGACCTGGAAGCATCACACCTTGCGGTCACGTGGTCGGCCGAATGATACGCTTGACCTTGTCGAGTGTGTAGTTTTGACCGCTGATCGACAGCTGCGGGCGGGCTTTTTGAGTGAGATCGACCGAATTGACAATCGTCTGCACCGAGCCTGAATTTTCGGATCGGACGCAACTTGCGGCACGGGAGGATCTCTGGATTTCCGCCGGTTGATCTGCAATCGTCAGGCCAGCCCCGGATTGGTCAAATTTGTATTTTTCTTCAGGAGCTTGTAAGCGATCTGGTGGGCGGACGGCAAATTCTGCCGGGGTGCCTCGCATGGCGCGCCTTCGGTCGCCACCTACAGTAAGAAGGACTATGCCCAACAGCCTCGATCTCCACCGCCGGCCTGAAAACACCCGCGTCGTCGTTGCCATGTCCGGCGGCGTTGACTCGTCGGTGACGGCTGCCTTGCTCAAGGCGGAAGGCTACGACGTGGTCGGGGTGACGTTGCAACTCTACGACCATGGTGCTGCGATCCATCGCAAAGGTGCCTGCTGCGCGGGCCAGGATATCTATGATGCGCGCAGCGTCGCGGAGCGGATTGGCATTCCCCACTACGTGCTCGACTACGAGAGCCGCTTCAAGGAGGCGGTGATCGACCGCTTTGCCGAGAGTTACATCCACGGCGAGACGCCGGTGCCCTGCGTCGATTGCAACATGTCAATCAAGTTCCACGATCTGCTTGTCACCGCGCGGGAACTCGGCGCCGAAATACTTGCGACCGGCCACTATGTCGCTTCGCGGCAGTTGTCCGGCGGCGGGCGCGCGCTTTATCGCGCGCGCGAGGAAGAGCGCGACCAGAGCTATTTCTTGTTCGGCACCACTCGCGAACAGCTTAACATTCTGCGCTTCCCGCTCGGCGAGCGAACCAAGATGGAGACGCGCGAACTTGCCCGCCGCTTCGATCTGGCGGTCGCCGACAAGCATGACAGTCAGGACATTTGCTTCGTGCCGTCCGGCCACTACGCTGAGATGATCGAGCGCCTGAAGCCAGGTGCAGCGGAAGCCGGCGACATCGTCGATCTCGACGGTAAGGTGCTCGGCGGGCATTCGGGCATTATTCACTTCACCGTTGGTCAGCGCCGCGGTCTGGGTATCGCCGCTGGCTCGCCACTTTATGTGGTGCGGCTCGATGCCGAGCGTCGCCGCGTCGTGGTCGGCCCGCGCGAGGCGCTGCGCATGAGCCGCATCGTATTGCGCGACGTCAATTGGATTGGCGAAGGCTCGCTCGACGAAGCCCTCGCCGATGACCGTCGTGAGGTATTCGTCAAGGTGCGCTCAACCCGTCCGCCGCAAGCAGCATGGCTGCGGTATAGCGCCAACGGCTGCGAAGTCGAATTGGTGGATGGCGAACACGGTGTATCGCCTGGCCAAGCCTGCGTGTTTTATGACACCGGCGAGGGGCAGGCACGCGTTCTCGGTGGCGGTTTTATCAAAAGTGCGGTTCCGGCCGCGGATTACCAGCGGGCCGATGAGCGAATAGCAGCTGCTGCGATGCGCGGTTAAGTTCGGCCGTATGGGGGCGGATATCGACAAATCGAGCGTCGAGCGTGCCTATGCGCGCTGGGCGCCGGTCTATGATCTGGTATTCGGCGCAGTGTTCGATGCTGGCCGGCGTGCGGCGATCCTCGCCGCCGAGCAAGCTTGCGGATCGGCCGGCGGACGTATCCTTGAGGTCGGCGTCGGAACCGGCATATCGCTACCCGACTACGCACGAAAAAACCGGCTGGTGGGCATCGACTTGTCCGAGCCGATGCTACGCAAGGCGCACGAGCGCGTCGCCGAGCGCAGGCTCAGCAACGTCGAGGCACTGGCGGTTATGGATGCCGAACGGATGGCGCTGCCGGA
>DASSLE010000080.1:0-2889 GCA_035689725.1 Pseudolabrys sp. | reverse complement strand
ATCGGTCGTGCTGCCGGTCTGCTGCATGCCAAGTGAGAAGCGCACCAGCATCGGCAGCACGAGAAAATAGACGACCGCCGCACCGAGCGTGAAGAAGATCGGCGTCGCGATCAGATACGGCAGGAATGCCTTGCGTTCGTTCCGATACAGGCCAGGTGCGACGAACATGTAGATCTGTGTCGCCACCACAGGAAACGACAGGAAAGCGGCCCCGAACATCGCAAGCTTCAGTTGCGTGACGAAATATTCGAGCAGCGCGGTGTAAATGAATTTGGAATTTTCCGGGCCTGCCACCCACACGAATGGCCAGACCAATACGTTGTAAATGTCCTTGGCGAACACGAAGCAAATCGCGAACATCACGCCAAACGCGATCAGCGCCTTGATCAGCCGCGAACGCAGCTCGATCAGGTGATCCATCAACGGCGCCTTGGTGGCCTCGATGTCCTCGTGGCTCATGCCTTGCCCCCGGCCTGTTTGGGGGGCGGTGCTTCAACGGTTGCGAAATCTTTTTCGCTGACCGGCGACGGCGGCTCTGGCAGCGGTACATTCACTTCCACCTGCTGTGCCGGCTCTGGCAAGGCCGCTGGCGCGGCGGGTGGTTGGTCCGCTTTACCCGCTTCCGGCATCTCGAAGGCGCGCTCGATCTCCTTCTGTGTGCTCGCCATCGGATCAAAATTGGTGAGGTCGCTAACCGAACTCTTGAGATCTTCGGCCTGCTTTTTCAGATCCGCCATCTCGGCTTCGCGCATGGCTTCCTGGAACTGACCCTGGAATTCTGATGCCATGCGCCTGATTTTGGCCATGTACTGGCCGAGCGTGCGCAATACGGTCGGCAGCTCTTTCGGTCCAATAGCGATCAGCGCGACGATGCCGATGACGACGAGCTCGCCCCAACCGATGTCAAACATGGATTAGTCAACTCCAACGCGTCGATGCGCCGGCACCGCTGCGACAATCGTACCGGCCGTCTCCCCCTCGCGCGCCAATGCAGCAATCAGTAACGTGCGCCCTCGGCGCGTCGCTCCGCTTCCGTTTTCGACGGGCCGGCGCCCGCTTCGATCGTTTTGACCGGCTCACTCTTGGTGTCCGCTGACTTCTCGTCCTCGGACATGCCCTTCTTGAAGGCCTTGATGCCCTGGGCGAAGTCGCCCATGAGCGACGAAATTTTTCCACGGCCTCCGAACAGGACCATCACGACCAACAGGACGATGATCCAGTGCCATATACTTAGGGAACCCATCGACAAATCCTCCGCAGCGACGGGCTTTTTTCGGCTCGTCCCGCCATGATTTGGACGAGAAACTAGGCCCCGCAAGCGGCAAAAACAAGGACTTCGGGTCCGGTCAAAGCGCCGCGCTGTCCCTTGAAATAGCTGAATTTACCTTAAATTTCGCGCTGTCACTTCTCGGAACGCGAGGACGGCGGTGCCAAACCCAGATCGAGATCGCCCGGTTCCAGCGGGTCTTCGTCGTCGCGTAGCGTTGAATCGTCAGAAGGCAGCGGCACAGCAAAGCCGGGAGGCAGATGGCCCTCGATCAGCCCGGCGCCTTTGAGCTCATCGAGACCCGGCAGGTCACCGACCTCCTCCAAGCCGAAATGCGACAGGAACGCTTCTGTCGTTCCATAGGTGATTGGCCGGCCCGGCGCTTTGCGGCGGCCGCGCGGGCGGATCCATCCGGTCTTGAGCAACACGTCGAGTGTACCAGTCGCCGCAACCACACCACGGATTTCCTCGATCTCAGCGCGGGTCACCGGCTGATGATATGCAACGATCGCAAGGGTCTCGACCGCCGCGCGAGAAAGCTTGCGCGTCTCGACAATCTGTTTTGTCAGAAGCCAGGACAAGTCGTTGGCAGTACGGAAGGTCCACTTCTTGCCGACACGTACGAGATTGACGCCGCGCGTGGCGTATTCGTCGCGGAGTTGGACGAGCGTATTCTTTACGTTAACGCCTTTGGGTAGTCTGCGCGCCAGCGCTGCCTCGTCGAGAGGCTCGCCCGCCGCAAATAACAGGGCCTCGAGCAGCCGCAATTCCTCCGGCCGCGCTGACGACCCCGGCGGTGACTCATTGTTTTGTACCACCACGAGCTTCTTGGCCGCGCTCGGCATGGATCTCTTCCCCTTATGCGTTTTCTTGCGCGTCATGCGTCGTTGCATTTCCAATCGCGTCGACGCGCTTGCGCATGTAGATCGGCGCGAATGACTCTTTCTGATGAATTTCGGCAAGCCCTTCGCGCACCAATTCGAGCGCCGAGGCAAATGAAGAGGCAAACACCGTCGCCGCTAGCGCCGGCTCTACCACATAACTGATCAGAAATTGATCAATGCGCGACCAGTCGGCGGACTGCCCGATCAGGCGCTCGAGCGCGGCGCGCGCCTCAGCCAATGACCACACGGTCCGCTGTTTGAAGCGCACGCGCGAGAGCGCGCTCCGCGACCGCTGCGTGGCATAGGCGGAAAGCAAGTCATAAAGGGTCGCTGACCATTCCGGCTGCTTGATCTCGGCGATCGGCTCGGGCAATCCACGCGCGAACACGTCGCGATTGAGCTGTGGCTGCTCCATCATGCGCGTCGCAACGTCACGGATGGCCTCCAGCCGGCGCAGGCGATTGGCCAGTGCCAGCGCCATATCCTCTGCGCTCGGCCCATCGCCCGGCGCCACTTCGGGTAACAGAAGCCGCGATTTCAGATAAGCAAGCCAAGCAGCCATCACCAGATAATCGGCGGCAAGCTCAAGCCGCAATTGTCGAGCGGCCTCGATGAAGGACAAATACTGGTCGGCGAGCGCGAGGATCGAGATTTTCGCCAAATCGACTTTTTGCTGCCGGGCAAGCATTAACAGTAGATCGAGCGGACCTTCAAAGCCCTCCACATCGACGATCATGG
>DASSLE010000079.1:0-12297 GCA_035689725.1 Pseudolabrys sp. | reverse complement strand
GCAGCATTGCCGACATGGCCATAGGCAACGTGCGACTGAATGGAAAGAATGTTCATGGCCTCAACAATAACAGACACGGCGGGGAAATCCCCCGCCGTGCAACGTCACTGGAAATCAGCGTTCGGGGCGAACCTATTTCATGCCCATTTTCTTGTTCGCCTCGTCGACATATTTGTTGGTGTAGGTCTTCGATAGGTCGATATTGGCCTTGGCCACGTCGGGCGAGGATTGCGCGAACACGGCCAGCACCGCCGAAGCGCCCTTTGGATCCATACGGCCAGTCTCCGAATACATCGCCAGCGTGTTCTTTAACGCCGCGACGTAGAGGGCCTTGTCCTTACCGACCAAGTTTGGGGGCATCTTGTCGGCGATTTCTTCCGGCGTATGCGAATGGATCCACTTGAGCGTGTTGACGATGGCATTGGTCATGGCCTGCACTTCCTTCTCGTGCGAGGCGATCCATTCCGCGTTCGTGTAGAGCGCGCCGCCCGGATATTCGCCGCTGAACACGGCGAGCGTGTCCTTCTGGCTGCGGGTATCGGCGAGAATCTTCAGGTCCTTGTCATTGCCCAGCAAGATGGTGACCGCCGGATCGAGCATGATGGCGGCATCGACCGTACCCTGCTCCATCGCCGCAACCGCGGTCGCGCCGAGACCGACCCCGATCACGCCGACTGAATTTGGATCGACACCATTCTTGCTCAGCATATATTTGAGGAAAAAGTCGGTGGAAGAGCCGGGCGCACTGATGCCGACTTTCTTGTTAGCGAGATCCTTGATCGAATTGATTTCCGATTCGTGCTTGGGCGAAACCACCAGCACGAAGCCAGGGAAGCGGTCGTAGACCACGAAGGATTGCAAATGCTGGCCCTTGGCGGCGAGATTAACGCAATGGTCGAAATAACCGGACACCACATCCGCGCTGCCGCCGATGACGGCCTTAAGGGACTCCGAACCCCCCTTGAAATCGACGACCTCGACATTGACGCCGGCTTTCTCGTATTCGCCGAGCGCCTGCGCCAGCATGGTGGGCAGATAACACAGGCATGAGCCGCCGCCGACAGCGAGAGTGACCTTGGATTGCGCGAGCGCAAGGCCGCTCGACAGCATGAGCACGGCGAGTGCCGCGGCTAGCCGCCGGAACATTACGGGCATGATTTCCTCCCTTATTATGTTGGCCAACTTGGCCGAAACGATAGGCCGGTATGGCGCAGATGCCTAGGGCCTGCTATCAGCCGCCACTGGCCGCCAGACCAGCAGACGTTTCTCGATCACGCTTACAATGGCATCGATCACGATGACGAAGGCCGCGAGCACAAACATGCCGGCAAAAACGCCGGCAACGTCGAACACGCCCTCTGCCTGCTGGATCAAATAGCCTAGGCCGGCAGCAGCGCCCAGATATTCGCCCACGACGGCACCCACCACCGCAAAGCCAACTGATGTGTGTAACGAGGAGAACATCCAGGACAACGCCGATGGCCAATAAACGTGGCGCATCAACTGGCGCTCGCTCATCCCAAGCATGCGCGCGTTCGCCAGCACCGTGGGACTCACTTCCTTGACGCCCTGATAGACGTTGAAGAACACAATGAAAAACACAAGTGTGAAGCCGAGCGCTACCTTCGACCAGATGCCGAGGCCAAGCCAGAGTGCAAAAATCGGCGCAAGCACGACGCGCGGCAGCGCATTGATTATCTTGACATAAGGATCAAACACCGCCGCCGTTCGCGGCTGTCGTGCAAACCAGAAGCCGACGAGCACGCCACCGATCGAACCGAGCACGAACGCCAGAACCGACTCGATCAACGTGACCCAGAGATGCTTCCAGATCACCCCCGAGGCAAACCAGGCGACGATCTGGCTCGCCACGTCGACCGGATTGGAAAAGAAGAATGGCGGCAGCAGGAGTTTGCCGAAGATGGGGTAAGTGGTGAGCACGTACCAGAGCGCAACGCCTACCACCGCCACCAGCACTTGCAACAGGAGGAGATTGAACCGCGGCATGGCGATCAGTCTCCTCCCCGTTGCATCAGTGCGAAGGGCTTAGAGCGGATTCTTGAACAGCCCGACGATGCCGGTCGAGCCCTTCACATGGCCGTTGAGCTTATCGAACAATTCTAGCTTAGTGAGGCCTGGCGGCAGTGCCTTCGGGTCAAGATCGGTCGCGATCAGCACAAAGGTGTAGTGATGTGGCGATCCCGGCGGCGTGCAAGGGCCCATATAGATGCTCTGCTTCGCGGTACCGATGCCGCCGACATATTTGTCTGACGGCTTGCTGGTCTCGCCTTCGGCGAACGAAGTGACAGAGGCTGGAATGCCGTAGGCGATCCAGTGATCGACGCCAGTGCCGCGGCCTTCGGGATCGGTCATTACCAGCGCAAAGCTGGTGGTACCGGCCGGCACGTTCGTCCACGCAAGGGGCGGCGACACATTTTCGCCGACACAATTCGGATTGCTCTTGTTGGCGCCGGCGTTCTTCTTCGCCAGCAAGGCTCCGTCCTTGAAGGCTGACGAAGTGATCGTGAACACTTCGGCCGCGTGAGCGGTCCCAGCCAGCAGCAGAATACCCGCCACAGCCGCGAGCGTTTGACGTATTCCAAACATTGCAATCCTCCTATTTGTTTATCGGTAGTCCCTATCATCGACAATGCTAGCGCAATTAAATTCCGATGGCATCAAGCCCCTTCACTTTGAGCGTAGCCTTTGACCACTTCGGATTTCAGTTTGTGCCAGATTTCTCGATGTAGCTCATGGAATGTAGGGTCGAGCTTCACCTCCGATATATCGCGCGGACGTACTAGTGGAACTCGCCAATCGCCAATAATGCGTGCCGCCGGTCCCGCGGACATGATCACGACCCGATCGGACAGCGCGATAGCCTCTTCCAGATCGTGAGTAACAAACAGCACTGCCTTGCGATCTGTACTCCAGAGATCGAGCAATAAGTTTCCCATGATCTGACGCGTCTGCGCGTCGAGCGGACCGAAAGGTTCGTCCATTAGTAGGATCTTTGGGTCACGGATCAGCACCTGTGCAAGACCCACGCGCTTTCGCTGACCACCGGACAGCATGTGCGGATAGCGGTCGCCGAACGCGCTGAGGCCCACACGCGTGAGCCATGCGCGCGCGCGCATGCGCGCTTCGCCCACAGGCGTACCCGCCGTCTCCAGCCCTATCGCGACATTCTCTAAAGCGGTCTTCCAAGGGAATAGTGCATCGGCCTGGAACAAATATCCGGCCTGACGATTGAGCGCGGCGGCAAGCGGACTGCCGAAAATTTTGACACCGCCGTCGGCCGGCGTGAGTAATCCAGCGGTAACATTCAGCAAGGTTGACTTGCCGCAACCGGTCGGCCCGACGATGGCGACAAATTCGCCGTCGGCAACATGAAGCGTTGCATGTTCAATCGCGGTATAGACGCCGCCGGCCAAGCGGAACGCGACTACTACGTCGTCGAGTGCGACTGCTGCGCTCAACGCGCGCGCATTCCGAAAATCGGTCGCAGCCACGGCGGTTTCGTCCGCCATGCGTCCCCTCCCGTTTTTATTTCTTGGACGGCAAACTATCCGGCTGGCCGGCGCTTGCAAAGCCCGCCACCTCAAAGGCCCTTGATCAGACCTGCCTCGATCAGCAGGCGATTAAACCGCCGCACCTCTGCGCCGCCGGCACACCTATAAAACAAACCATGACAACGTTTCAGAATGTTCTTCTGCTCGGAAAAGGACGGATCGAGCGGTACTCCGGCAGCCTCTTGGACCAGCAAAGGCAGGTACGGTGCCTCAAGCGTATTGAGCGCCGAGGATAAATCGGCCGGCGTGAAATTCACCGTGTCGATCGCATAATAGCTGGTGTAATAGCGCGGATCGAAGGTCTCCAGATGTCGCGCGAGTGCGGCCTCGCTGAGCGACGGATCGATAATGCGATATGCGAACTCCGGTTGGTGGTCGCCAAAACGGACAATCAAAAAGGATTCGGTCGGGAACTCGCGTTTGAGCCGATCGAGCAGCGCGGAATAGTCATGCGCGCTTAATGTTTGCCGCCGGATATATTCATCGATGTTGGGAGCATTGCCGAGTTGACGCCAGCCTGGCGTCAGTTCTGGACGGAAGCTGAAATCCCACGGGAAGTGATTGGCGGCGGTGTAAACAAACAAAAACAGCGGGCCTTGACGCCGTTCGCTTGCGATGATGTTCGTCGCCTGATCGAAATAGAAGCTGTCAGGCTCGAGTCCACGAGCCCCTAAGTCCTTCATGTCGAGATAGCGCTCAACGCCCGCCGTAGTCTGAAAGCCACGCGAGCCAAGAAACGCGCCGTAGAATGGATAAAGGCTAAAGGTCTTGTAACCGCACCGGCTAAGTGCATGCGGCAGGCCGCGCGCGACACGCCCGGCGGCGATACGCGTCACCGATGTCGCGAAGCGACCGTATGAACGGGCCGACAGGCCAGTCAACACATTGTATTCGGTGAACCAACTGGGGCCACCGGCGCCTTCCACCACCATCTTACGCGCGACTCCGTCAAACGATCGGAAGTGTCGCTGGTAGCCGGGCGGAACTTTCATGCCGGGCGCGGCGGTGATGTCGAAGCTTGACTCGTCATGCAGTAGGATAATGTGCGGAAGCTTTCCGCCCGGGCTGCATGTCGCCGCAGGCGCCTTTAGCCGATCCGTGACGGCCACATCCGATTCCAGCAGCCCGTGACTAGCAAATTCGTAGATCGCCTCTAAGCCGGAACGGGCGAACTTGGAAACATAGTCCCTGCTAAAAAACTCCCCATAAAAATCGGCCGGATAGGCCGCCGACAAAGCAACGAGGCCACCCATGCACAAGGTGCTGCCGAGCGCAGTCGTGCGCATGCGCACACGAAATGGATCGATCCGCCAAAGGAGCATCAACAAAGGAACCGCGACCACCGCACCGAACAGAACCGGCTCGCGCAGGCGTGGCATGATCGTAAAAAGAAAGGCTGCTGTGTCCGGATCGATGATCATCAGGTCGACGAAGTTCACCGTCATCATCAGCTTGTCGTACTTGAACTGCGACAAAAGAATGAGGGCGACGACCACCGCGAGCGATAGCAACCCGGCAATTGCGGGTCGCCGCAACAAAGCCAGCCAGAAAAAATTCAGCAGCGCCCAGACGAGCAGGAAAGTTGCCTTGGTGGCGAGATCAAGCTCGGTCGCGACCATCACGACAAGCGCGGCGAGGTGCAGGACAGTGATAATGATCAGCGCAAACGCATCGCGGCGAGGGATCGCCTCGGCGGGCGCAAGACGACTGAGTAGGGCGGACGCTGCGGACAACATGGCCTTCGGACGGCCCTGCCCGGCTGCGATCCCCTCTAACTCCCCAGCGCACGGCCCGCTGTCATAAGACTGCAATCAAACTGTCATTGCAAGCTGTCGCGCTGACGATCGGATTTTTGTATCTTAACCAAGGGATGGGCCCAGATCAGGCCGCAAATCATTGGTTTCGCGCGCCCATCTCCGCATGCCATCATTGCTTCGATGATCGTCGACTCCCGTCTCACCGACGCGTGGGCGCGGTTGCCCGACTATCTCGGCAGCCACGTACTGGTTAGCCTGACCGCGCTTGCCATCGGGCTTGGCGTCAGCCTGCCGGTCGCTATCGCCTCGAGGCGCCGACCCATGCTGCGCGGCGCTTTGCTGGCAGCCGCCAGCGTTGTGCAGACCATTCCTGGCCTCGCCCTTCTCGCGCTTTTCTACCCTTTACTGTTGGCCGTGGCCGCCTTGTCCGAACGTGTGTTTGGCAAAGGCTTCTCCGCACTCGGATTCCTTCCGTCGGTACTGGCGCTCGCGCTCTATTCGATGCTGCCGGTGCTACGCAACACGATCACTGGCCTCAACGGCGTCGATGCGCGCCTGAGCGAAGCTGCGCGCGTTATCGGCGTACCGCCGTGGCGGTTATTACGAGACATCGAACTCCCGTTGGCCCTGCCGGTCATCATGGCCGGTATCAGAACGTCGGCTGTCTGGGTCATCGGCACCGCAACCCTCGCGACGCCGATCGGGCAAACGAGCCTAGGCAATTACATCTTCACCGGCTTGCAGACCCAGAATTCGGTATTCGTCATCTTCGGCTGCGTTGCGGCCGCGCTCCTCGCACTCGCAGTCGATCAATTGCTGGCATTGATACAGGTAGGCGTCAGCCGCCGTAGCGGTGCGCGCATGGCGCTAGGCGCACTTGGTCTGGTCGCTCTAATATTTTCTGCTTTGCTGCCCGGCCTCGCACGACCGCAGGCGAGTTATCTAATCGGTGCCAAGACTTTTACGGAGCAATATGTTCTCGCCGCGCTGATTCAACAGCGTCTCGAAGCCGCCGGAATCACGGCGGCGCGCCGGCCTGGACTTGGCTCCAACGTGCTGTTCGATGCGCTCGCGTCGGGCGAGATTGACGTCGCCGTCGACTATTCCGGAACGCTTTGGGCGAACCGCATGCAGCGCTACGATGTGCCGCCGCGCGAGCAATTGCTCGCCGAGCTGTCGCAGTGGTTACAAAAGTCGCTCGGCATACGAATGCTCGGCTCACTCGGCTTCGAGAATGCCTACGCATTGGCAATGGCGCGTAAAAAGGCGGAGGTGCTGAATATCCGCTCTATTTCCGATCTCGCCGCCCATGCTGGCGACCTTACCGTCGCTGGCGACTATGAAATCTTCGCGCGACCGGAATGGACAGCGCTGCGCAATGCTTATGGTTTGAAATTTCGCGCCCAACGGCAGATGCAACCGGAGTTCATGTACAAGGCCGTCGCCGCCGGAGAAGTTGACGTAATCTCGGCCTATACGAGCGATGGACAGATCTCGACCAACGACCTCACCGTACTCGCTGACGACAAGCATGCCATCCCGCCTTATGACGCAATTTTGCTGGTTTCGCGTAAACGGGCAGACGACGGGAAGCTCATCACCGCGCTCAAGCCGCTGATCGATTCAATCGATGTTGCAACAATGCGTGAGGCCAATGCCCGCGCCTCCAATGGCTCCGCCACACCCGATGAGGTCGCCGTGTGGCTGAATAACGATACCGCCAGGAAACGTTAAATACGCCGCAGCTAGTTGCGATCTTCCTTACCTTCCAGCTCGATCGCACGGCTCTGCGTCATTCGAAGCATGCAATCGCCAGCTTCTACGCGGGCGATGGTGCCTTCGCCGAGGCCGTAATAGAGACAGTTCGCATCGCGGTACTGGATCCACAGGCGCTGTGCCACGCGCAGCTGCTCCCGCTGCTTGGGCTCACCGGCATTCAACATGCGTTGGTAGGCGACGGTCATGCGCTTGCCCCACTTCGCCGTTTTCGCCCTCAGGCACTCGACCATCTCATAGGTGCTGCCGTCACAAGACTGATCCGGATCGCCCTGATCGCCTGCATAAGCAAACGCGGCCGCCCCGATCAGGACGGCCGCGGCAATGGAGACGATCCGCAGCATGTGTGTTAGTTTTTGCTCTTGTCCACCAGCGCGCGCTGCTTGATCCAGGGCATCATGTCCCGCAGCTTGGCACCAACCTGTTCGATCGGATGCTCGGCAAGCTTGGCGCGGGTGGCCTTGAACGAAGTCTGGTTGACCTTGTTCTCCAGCATCCAGTCCCTGGTAAAGCGGCCGGACTGAATATCGGCGAGCACGCGCTTCATTTCGGCTTTCACCTCCGGCGTGATCACACGCGGACCGGAAACGTATTCGCCATATTCCGCGGTATTCGACACTGAGTAATTCATATTGGCGATGCCGCCCTCGTAGATCAGATCGACGATCAGTTTCACCTCGTGCACGCACTCGAAATAGGCCATCTCGGGCGCGTAGCCGGCCTCCACCAGCGTCTCGTAGCCGGCCTTCATCAATTCGACGAGGCCGCCGCAGAGCACGGTCTGCTCGCCGAACAGGTCGGTCTCGCACTCTTCTTTGAACGTCGTCTCGATGATGCCGGCGCGGCCGCCCCCGATCGCCGAGGCGTAGGAAAGCCCTAGATCATGAGCGTTGCCCGAGGCATCCTTGTAGATCGCGACGAGACATGGCACGCCGGCGCCGCGCTGGTATTCCGAGCGAACGGTATGGCCGGGCCCTTTCGGCGCGATCATCAGCACATCGAGATCGGCACGCGGCTCGATCAGATTAAAATGAACATTAAGCCCGTGCGCGAACATCAGCGCCGCGCCATCTTTCATGTTCTTGGCGAGGTGGTCGCGATAGATATCGCCCTGCAATTCGTCGGGTGTGAGCATCATCATCACGTCGGCCCATTTGGCCGCCTCGGCGACCTCCATGACCTTGAACTTCTCGGCCTCGGCTTTTTTCACGCCGGCTGACGTCTTGCGCAAGGCAACTGCTACATCTTTCACGCCGCTGTCGCGCAAATTGAGCGCGTGGGCGTGACCCTGGCTGCCATAGCCGATGATGGCGACCTTCTTGCCCTTGACCAGGTTCAGATCGGCGTCGCGATCGTAATAAATACGCATGGTACTCGGTCCTTCGTTCGGCCAATGGTTGTTTGTTGCCTTGGAAATATAGTGCCGCCCGCGGTGCTTCTAGGTCGCTCCAGCGGTCCGGGCAAGTCCCTCGGGCGGGTCCTCGTTATTTCCCGTCACGCTGTCGCTTGATCTGTAGCCTTCCGGCGTAGAGCAGAGCGAAACCGGCCAGCCCGCTGCCGTATTTGATCACCTCCGGCAGATTGGAGCCCTGCTCGAAGCAATAGGGGCGAGCGCTGGCGAAGCTAACGCTGAAACAGCGTAGATTATCCGCTGAATAAGGCTTGAGGAATACGCCCAGCACGATGAGCGGGATCGCAAGGATCGTCAGCCCCATCGCTTACATGCCCTCCGGCCCACGCATGATGGCTGCGATGCCGGTGCGTGCGACTTCAATAAGACCGATCGGCAGCATCAAACTGATGAACTGCTCAATCTTGTCGGTGGCGCCGGTAATTTCGAATACAAAGCTTTCGGTGGTAGCGTCGATCACCCGCGCCCGAAAAGCATCCGCCAGCCGCAACGCCTCAACCCGGTTGTCGCCCTTACCTTTGACCTTAACCATGGCGAGCTCGCGTTCGATGGCGTTGCCGGCGAGCGTCATGTCCACAACGTGATGCACGGGAACGAGTCGATCGAGCTGGTTCTTGATCTGCTCGATCACCATTGGCGTGCCGGTGGTGACGATGGTAATCAGCGAAAGATGCTGGCGGTGCTCGGTCTCCGACACTGTGAGTGACTCGATATTGTAACCACGGCCGGAGAACAGGCCGATGACGCGGGCCAGCACGCCCGGCTCGTTGTCGACTAAAACTGAGAGGGTGTGGGTTTCCGACTTCTGCGCGGTTGGCGCAGCAGGATAGTGACTCGTCGAGGGAGCGTTCATCACACCATCACCTTGCCTTCTTCGGTGATTGCATCTTCCACGCTGACGCCGGCATCACCGAGCAGCATCTCATTGTGCGCGCGTCCCGACGGGATCATCGGGAAGCAGTTCTCCTTGGGATCAACCACGCAATCGAACAGCACCGGCTTGTCGACCTCGATCATCTCCTTGATGGCGCGGTCGAGATCGGCCGGCTTCTGGCAGCGGATGCCGTGCGCGTGATAGGCCTCGGCCAGCTTGACGAAATCCGGCAGTGCTTCCGAATAGCTTTCGGCATAGCGCCCGCCGTGCAGCAATTCCTGCCATTGCCGAACCATACCCATGTAATTGTTGTTCAGGATGAAGATCTTGATCGGCAGCCGGTACTGCACCGCGGTCGATAACTCCTGCATCGTCATCAGCACCGAGGCTTCACCTGCGATGTCGATCACCAGTGACTTCGGATGCGCGAGCTGCACACCAACCGAAGCCGGCAGGCCGTAGCCCATGGTGCCAAGACCGCCAGACGTCATCCATCGGTTCGGCTCCTGGAAGCCATAGAACTGCGCTGCCCACATCTGGTGCTGGCCCACTTCGGTGGTGATGTAGCAATCCTTCTCCTTGGTCAGCTCATAAAGCCGCTGGATGGCGTATTGCGGCTTGATCACGTCTTTCGACTGCCGGTAGGCGAGCGATTTGCGCGCGCGCCATTTGTCGATCTGCGTCCACCACATTTGCAGCGATTTCTTGTCGGGGTGGATTGCGCTCGTGCGCCACAGGCGCACCATGTCCTCAAGCACATGCGCACAATCGCCAATGATCGCCACGTCCGCCTTGACGTTCTTGTTGATCGATGACGGATCGATGTCGACATGAATTTTCTTCGAGCCGGGTGAGAAAGCGTCGAGCCGGCCGGTGATGCGATCATCGAAGCGTGCGCCGATGCAGATCATCACATCGCAATCGTGCATCGCCATGTTTGCTTCAAGCGTCCCGTGCATGCCGAGCATACCCATCCAGTTCGGATCAGCCGCCGGAAATGCACCAAGGCCCATCAAAGTAGATGTGATCGGATAGCCGGTGAGTTTGACCAATTCGCGCAGGAGATCGCAGGCGGCTTTGCCGGAATTGACCACACCGCCACCGGTGTAGAATAGCGGCCGTTTTGCGTGCGCCATCAGATCGATTGCCTGCTTGATCTTGTCCATGTCGCCCTTGAGCTTGGGCTTGTAGCCGGTGTGCGGGAAATCCTTCGGCTTGGAATAGATGCCCTTGGCGAACTGGATGTCCTTCGGCACGTCAACGACCACCGGTCCCGGCCGGCCGCTCGATGCGATATGGAACGCTTCATGCAGAACGCGCGGCAGGTCCTCGATGCGCTTGACCAGGTAATTGTACTTTGTACACGGCCGGGTGATGCCCACCGTGTCGCATTCCTGGAACGCGTCGTTGCCGATCAGGTGCGTCGGCACCTGGCCGGTGATGCAGACGATCGGGATTGAATCACAGAGTGCGTCAGTCAGCCCTGTGACCGCGTTGGTGGCTCCGGGGCCGGACGTCACCAGTACGCAGCCAACTTTACCGGTCGAGCGAGCGTAGCCTTCTGCCGCGTGCACGGCGCCCTGCTCGTGACGCACCAGGATGTGACGCACCTGGTTCTGCGAGAAGATGGCGTCGTAGATCGGCAGCACTGCGCCGCCCGGATAGCCGAACACATGCTCGACATTCTGGTCGGCGAGCGCCTGGATCACCATTTCGGCGCCGGTCATTTCGCGTGTCATGTCATTCCCTTTCGTCAGCCTAGTTCTCGCGCGAATGGCAATAAAAAAGGCCCGCAACGGGCCATGTCCGGACGCTTGCCTGCGGTCCTATGTCAGGACCACGCGAGCGCCCGAACATCTACTACGGTAATAATATTGCGTAACATTGTTCCTACCTGAACTTTCATTGCGCGGGTTATAGTTGGGCTTTAGACCTTGGTCAAGCAGAAATCAGGGTTGTTTAAGCCCCGAAAGCTGCCTTTCGAGCGCCGCTGCCGCATTTCCCGCAGTTTCCCACGGCCAATCCTTCATCTGATTGCGAAACCAGGTGAGCTGGCGCTTCGCGTAGCGGCGCGTATCCATGACTGCGCCTGCTACGGCCTCTTCGAGCGAAACCTCACCGTCGAGATGCCGGATCAACCAGGGCACGCCGTGGGCTTTCATCGCCGGCAGCGACGGATCGAGCCCGCGCGCGGCAAGCCGCCTTACCTCTTCCAGCGCGCCTGATTTCAGCATCGCGGCAAAGCGCCTCTCTATGCGATGAACCAGCTCTTTGCGCTCACAAGAGATAAAAACTTTCGCGGCGCGCTTGGAATCGATCATCGGCGGTAGACCTTCGATGTGCCAATCCGAGAGTGGGCGCCCGGTCGCCAGTACAACTTCGAGAGCGCGTGAGATGCGCGAACGGTCGTTGATTGTCACGCGTTGCGCCGTCGCGGGATCGAGCCGGACAAGTTCTGTGTGCAGTGCTGGTGGGCCTTCGCGCTGTAATCGGCTTCGGACCTCAGCTCGAATATCTGCCGGTATTGGCGGCACAGCGGCGAGTCCTGTCGTCAACGCCTTAAAATAAAGTCCGGTACCACCAACCAGGATCGGCATGCGGCCCTGCGAAACGGCCTCCTTGAGCGTCTCCTCGACGTCGCGACACCAGCGTCCCACCGAGTAATTCTCCGCCGCATCAACAAAGCCATAAAGCCGGTGCATCGCCCGCCTTTCCTCCTCCGGCGTAGGACGTGCGGTAATGACGCGCAGATCGCGGTACACTTGTATTGAATCGGCATTGACGATGACGCCACCGAACTGCTCTGCCAGCTCAAGAGCCATTGCCGACTTGCCGCTTGCGGTCGGCCCTGCAATAAGCACCGCCCTGACCGTTGTCATAGTGCCGCCTTGGTTGCGACCGTGATAG
>DASSLE010000078.1:0-2934 GCA_035689725.1 Pseudolabrys sp. | reverse complement strand
CTTGGACTCGCGCCATTCAAGAACGCCCTGGAATTCGCGTTCGGACCGCTGGCGCCGCAGCCCCTCGCCTCGCAGATCTACGGCTTCTACACGGGACTGGTTTATTTAACGCCGATCCTGGGGGGATTGTTGGCCGACCGCGTGCTCGGTCAGCGCCGCACTGTCATCATCGGCGCTACGCTGATGGCCATCGGCCACTTCATGATGGCATTCGAACAACTGTTTCTGCTCGCACTCGGTATTCTCATTCTCGGCAACGGCGCATTCAAGCCGAACATTTCGACCCAGGTTGGCTCGCTCTATGCGCCCGGCGATCCCCGCCGCGACCGCGCTTTTTCGATTTTTTATGTCGGCATCAATCTCGGTGCATTTCTCGCACCGCTCATCTGCGGAACGCTTGGCGAGGAACTTGGGTGGCACTACGGATTTATGGCCGCCGGCGTCGGCATGACCCTTGGCCTTATTATTTATCTGGCTGCAACGCCCCACCTGCCGAAAGATGCTTTTGCAAAGCGCGCAACCGCCCACACGCCGCTAGACCGCACCGCGTGGCAATCAATTGTCGCGATCTTCCTGTTATTTGCGCCAGTCAGCCTGTTCTGGGCGACGTACGAACAGCAGGGCAACACGATCACGCTGTGGGCCGATCAGTTCACCGACCGCCATTTTCTCGGAACCGAAATCCCGGTGACCTGGTTCCAGGCCTTCAATCCCTTCATGATCTTCGCCTTCACACCTTTCATTATCGCGCTATGGCGCCGGCAAGGAAAGAATGAGCCCTCGACAACCATGAAGTTGGCAATCGGCTGCCTGCTCAATGCCCTCGCCTATCTGGTCATGGTCGCCGCCGCCTGGAGCGCCGGCGGCGAGAAAGCGAGTTGGCTGTGGCTATTCGCCTACTTCGTCGTCATCACAGTCGGTGAACTTTATCTATCGCCAACCGGTCTCTCTCTGGTGACGAAGATTGCGCCGGCGTCGTTGCTGTCGATGATGATGGGCGTGTGGCTATCGACCAGCTTCGTCGGCGGATTTCTCGCCGGTTATCTCGGCACATTCTGGTCGAGCATGAGCAAAGGCAATTTTTTCCTGATGCTTGCGCTCATTTCAGCGGCATCCGGTATTGCAATCATGCTTCTACACCGCCCGCTCCGTTCGGTGCTGCACAACTAATCCAGTGGCAGACCAACATATTGCTCAGCCAGCGACGTGGCGGCAGACTTCGAGCTGGTGAGATAATCAAAATCGGAAAGCTGGCGGCGCCGGTCAAAGGCCGACTCATTCGGAAACCGGTGCATGATCTGTGTCATCCACCAGGAGAAGCGCTGCGCATACCAGACGCGCCGCAGGCACCTTGCCGAGTAGTTTTCTAACAGTTCCTCGCGCTTGCTCTTGTAAAACGCGGTAACTGCGCGCGACAGCATCATCACGTCGGCAAAGGCGAGGTTCATGCCCTTGGCGCCGGTCGGTGGCACAATGTGCGCGCTGTCGCCGGCGAGAAATAATCGCCCATATTGCATCGGCTCGACCACAAAGCTGCGCATTGGCGTGATGCCTTTTTGCAGCATTTTGCCTTCCTCAAGCTTGCGCGCGCCGCCAAGCCGCTTGTGCAACTCATCCCAGATGCGCGCGTCCGACCAGTTTTCGATTTCCTCGTCGTGGTCGCATTGCAGATAAAGCCGTGCCAGCGTCGGCGAACGCATCGTATAAAGCGCAAACCCCCGATCGGTGTAGGAGTAGATCAACTCGTGATCGGGTGGTGGCGACTCCGAAAGAATGCCGAGCCAGCCGAAGGGATATTCGCGCTCGAACACGCTCAGCACGCCCTCGGGAAAACTCGGCCGGCAGATGCCATGAAACCCGTCACAACCCGCGATAAAATCGCAGTTAATCTCCTGCGGGCGGCCTTGGTGCATGAAGCGGATCTTTGGCCTCTGCGATTTGATATCGTGGACCGTGACGCCATCGACCTCGAACAGCAGCGGCCCGCCGTCGGAAAGTCGGCGCTCCACCAAATCCTTCACCACCTCCTGCTGGCCGTAAATGGTGACGCGCTTGTTGATCAAGTCTTTGAAATCGATGCGGTGCAATGCACCGTTTATGCCGATATTGATGCCCCAGTGCAGCATGCCTTCGCGCTGCATGCGCGCGCCGACGCCGACCTCTGTCAACAGATCGGCGGCCCAATGCTCGATCAGTCCGGCGCGGATGCGGTTTTCGATGTATTCGCGACTGCGATTTTCAATGATGATCGACGCGATGCCCTGCAGGTGCAGAAGCCGCGCCAACATGAGGCCAGCGGGTCCTGCTCCAATAATTCCGACCTGCGTGCGCATAAAGTGATTCCAGGCGTACACATTTGCCGTCCCCTAATAGGCTTTCGATTTGGCGAAGGCAAAGGGACGAAGACCGGAAAGCGTTGGATAATCAAGGGCAGCTTCGCCGGTTAATATCAGCCCAGCCAGCCGTAACGTGGCACTCTGTCCCGATATTGCCGGTAAGCGTCTCCGAACTTTTGTTCGAGATACCGCTCCTCGCGCTTAACCACGCCAAAATGCAGGACCATCACAAACACGACGGTCATTACCAGCATCCAATCAGACGCGAGCAGAATAGCGAGTCCGGCAAGAAAAAAGGTCCCGCCTACATACATCGGATTTCGCAACCACCCGAAGATGCCGTCTGTAACCAGAGCAACCGACGGCTTCCAGGGCTCGGCATGAGTGCCGGCCGATCGGAACTCGAGATTGGCAGGTATGATAAGCGCGAGGCCTGCACCGATAAGCACTACGCCAATCACCACTCGACTGACGATCGATAGAGCCAACGTCAGCATATAGACTGGCAGTAGCCAGTCGAGCAGGAGGCCAAGGACGATCACTGCGGCTGCCAGCAATGGCGGCGGCGCAATCACGCCAGGATTGTCGCGGCTATCTT
>DASSLE010000077.1:0-3022 GCA_035689725.1 Pseudolabrys sp. | reverse complement strand
CGCCTCGATCCGAAGAGCCATCGCCGCTTGGGAGCCTTGATATACAAAACCGATTCTGGGGATTTCCGACTTCTGCTGCGCATGCGCCTCGAGCGGCCACGTAATCGCCGCGCCACCAAGAAGCCTGATAAATTCCCGCCGCCTCATGCTGCCCCCCAAGGCTCAGCATGAAACATCGTATCAGGTCGAACTAACTATGTCCGCTTTGGGTCATAAGCAGACATATGCGGCGCACCAAGTCATGTCCGCTTTACTCCCAATTGCGACTGCAAAAGCGGATATTTGCGCTTCGTCATGTCCGCTTTACCCCCGAAAGCGACTATACACAGAAAGGGCTGTCGGCTGAGGTGCCATAAGGCGGAAATTCAGGGCCAGCGGGGATTACGCCCGCTCGGCGACGAGCACTGCCGCGCGCGGCAGAACGATCCTGAACTCGGTGAACTCGCCCGGCTGCGTATCGACCTCGATAGAGCCGCCATGCTGCTTGACGATGATGTCGTGACTGATGGACAGACCAAGCCCAGTGCCTTCTCCGGCAGGCTTGGTCGTAAAGAACGGAGTGAACAGCCGTTCCCTCACTTCGGTCGGAATGCCGGTGCCGTTGTCGCGAATCCTGATCTCGACGCGGTCGCCGAGGTTCTTGGTGGTAGCAGCAAGGGTAGGCTCGTAGTCGCCTCCATTCGCTTCCGCTTTGCGCTTGGTCGCCGCATAGAAGCCATTTGAAATCAGGTTGAGGAGCGCCCGGGTAATCTCCTGCGGGAAGACGTCGGCCTCACCGGCAGTCGGATCGAACGACTTCTCCAGCGTTACATTGAACCCCTGCTTCTCGGCCCGCGCACCGTGCCAGGCGAGATTGAGACTTTCCTCGACGATGGCATTGATATCGACAGGCCGGTGCTCACCCGAGCCTTGGCGCGAGTGCAGCAGCATGTTCTTGACAATCGTATCTGCGCGCTTGCCGTGCTGCACGACCTTGTCGAGGTTACCACGCAGGGTGTCCGTCAGTTCGTTAATCTCCGCGCGCGCTTTGTGGTCAATCGATATGGCGCTCAGGACGTCCTGCAACTCATCGATCAGTTCGGTAGAGACCCCCGAGAAGTTGTTGACGAAATTGAGCGGGTTCTTGATCTCGTGGGCGATGCCAGCGGTTAACTGACCAAGCGAGGCGAGCTTCTCCGTCTGCACGAGGCGGTCCTGCGTGGTGCGCAAATTCTCCAGCGACTTCGCCAGTTCGCGCGTACGCGCTTCTACGCTTTCAAACAGGCGCACGTTCTCGATTGCGATTACGGCCTGATCTGCGAACGTCGTCACCAGCTCGATCTGCTTTTCGGTGAATGCACGGACCGTCTTTCGCGCCAATCCGAACACACCGATGATGTTGCCTTCGCGCACCAATGGTACGCCGAGCATGGTGTGATAGTCGCCGATCTTTAACGCCTCGCGCAACTCATAGTCTGGGTCTGTCTGCGCATCGAGAATATGAACCGGTGCACGATTGAGCGCGGTTCGGCCGATCACGCTGCCCTTTCCGATTTTTAGCGTTTGCCGAGCTAGCTCCTCGTACAACGCGGTCGATTGGCCGTAACTTGCTTCGATCTTATATCCATCACGGTCGACCGGCCTGGCGATATTGCCGATATCTGCCTCGCAAACCCGCACGGCGGTTTCCACAAGTGTCCTGAGAACGGTCTGGAGATCAAAGGTCGAGCGGCTAATCACCTTGAGCACGTCGGCTGTGGCGGTCTGCTGCTGCAGCGATTCGGTCAATTCCTCGGTGCGCTTTTGCACCTCGTCGAACAGTCGAACATTTTCGATCGCGATCACAGCCTGGTCGGCAAACGTTTCGGCAAGTTCGATTTGCTTGTCGGTGAACGGTCGCACGCTCCTGCGCGACAGCACGATCACTCCAATAGGGATTTTCTCGCGCAGCAATGGGACACCGAGTGTAGTGCGAAATCCGCCAATCCTTTGTCGTTCGGAACTTCCGTATTCCGGATCTGCCAGGACATCCGGTATTTGAATGACACGACCTTCCGCCACAGCTCGCCCAAGCACCGATCCCCTGTCGGGAACAACCGGATGTTCGCGCATATATTTGTTGAACTCCTGTGTGTACCCATATTGTGCAACGTACGGGTAGGCATCGCCCTTTGGACGATGTATCGCTCCACAGTCGGCATCACACAGGTGCGCCGCCGATTCGACGAGCGTATCGAGCACTACCTGTAGGTCGAAGGTCGAGCGGCTGATGACCTTGAGCACGTCGGCGGTTGCTGTCTGCTGCTGGAGGGATTCGCGCAGCTCACTAAGTAGCCGCGTGTTCTCGATGGCGATGACTGCCTGAGAGGCGAAATTCTCGACCAGCTGAATCTGCTTATCCGTGAACGGCCTCACTTCCTGCCGATAGATGGCGATGGCGCCGACTAGGTTACCACCCTTAAGCATCGGTACCACCAAAAGGCTTCGGGCACCTGCAAATTTGGCAATCGGATTATCTGGATTTGCGGCTGCCGCGTCCGCAACGTGGACTGCGCGCTTGGTTTCGATAAGCTGTTTTAGGTCAGGAATTTTTCGTGGGTCGATGACCGGCGTCTTTTTGTGAAATTCTGCAAACATGGGTGGCGCATTATGTATCGCAACACGGCGCAGACGCGCGTCGCCCTCCACTAGCAACATCGAACCGAACGCCGCCTCGCAGATTCGAGTGGCGTTCGCCAGCATCGCCTCAAACACCGGCTCCAGCTCACCAGGCGTCGAGCTGATAACCTGTAACACCTCCGATGTCGCCGTCTGTTGTTCCAGTGCCTCGGAAAGATCATCGGTGCGCTGGCGCAGCTCACTGAGCAAGCGCGTGTTCTCGATGGCGATGACCGCCTGGGCCGCGAAGTTTTGCAACAGTTCGATCTGTTTGTCTGTGAATGGACGCACCTCCTGGCGGTAGATGGCGAGGACGCCGATCAGTTCGTTCTCCTTGAGCATCGGTACGTTCAACAGGGTCCTGAAGTTTCCGAGGTTAACGGCA
>DASSLE010000076.1:0-5006 GCA_035689725.1 Pseudolabrys sp. | reverse complement strand
AGCCGCGCCGAGCGGGCGTAACGATAGACCCATTCCAAAATCGTGTCCTTTGAATATCCCCGTGCGCCATTGAGCTGGATCGCGACATCGGCCGCATTGTGCAACGCATCTGCAACCTGCACCTTCGCCATCGAAACCTCTTTGCGCGCGCGCGCGCCCTGATCAAGCTTCCATGCCGCATGCATGGTCAGCAGCCGGCCAATCTGTATCTGATGGGCCACTTCGCCTAGCTTTATCTGCACACTCTCCCGGTCCGCGAGCTTGATGCCGAAACCTTCCCGTTCCGTCACATAGGCCTGCGCAATCTCCATGCAGCGCTTGGCAAAGCCGAGCCACCGCATGCAGTGAGTCAGGCGCGCCGGACCAAGCCGGATTTGCGTGATCTTGAGCCCGTCACCCTCGCTAAGCAGCACATTCTCGCGCGGGATTTCCAGCCCGTCGAATTCGAGCTCGCAATGGCCGCCATGCTCATGCGGCCCCATGATCGGAATACGACGCAGCAGGCGCCACCCTGGCTGGTCCTTATGAAACAGAAACGCACTCAGACCGCGTCGCTTATCGTCGCTGGTGCGCGCGATCAGGATAAAATGCGCTGCGCCCTCAGCGCCGGTTGCGAACCATTTGTGCCCCTTGATGATGTAGCGATCGCCTTTTTTCTCGGCGCTTGTGCGAATCATTGATGGGTCAGAACCGCCGCCTGGCGCGGGCTCGGTCATGACGAATGACGAACGCACCTTGCCTTCTACGATAGGCTTCAGCCATTTTTCTTTCTGCTCGCGGGTGCCGACCAGTTTGAGCAGATTCATATTGCCGTCGTCAGGTGCCATGCAGTGGATTGCGAGGGGCCCAAAGATCGACCGCGCGGCCTCTTCGTAAATCGCCGCCCAGGCGACAATCGGAAGCTCCATACCGCCGAACTCCTTGGGGGACTGCGGCGCCCACAGGCCGGCTTTCTTTGCCTTCTCGCGCACTTTGGCGAGCCGTGCCTCCGGAATGTTCTCGTGCTCGGAGAAATTTTCCGGATCGGCTTCCAGGGGCAGAACGTGCTCTTCCACGAAGGCACGCACGCTCAGACGGAGGTCCTCGATCTCGGGCGAAAGCGTAAAGTCCATGCGTCGTTCCTTTAACCTTTGATCTGCACCACTTGTCCGCCATCAACCACGATGGTCGCACCAGTAATATAGCTTCCGGCATCGGATGTGAGCAGCAGCAGCGCACCGTCAAGATCGCCGGGATTGCCGAAGCGGCCCATCGGAATTTCACGCTTGATGGCAGTGCCGGCTTCGCTCATGAGATAGTCATCATTCATTTCAGTGACGAACCAGCCAGGCGCGATAGCGTTCACGCGCACGCCCTTGAATGCGAGCTCGACCGCGAGCGCCTTGGTGACCTGGACAACGCCGGCCTTGGCCGCGGCATAGGCGACGGCTCCCTTGGAGACGGCGAGCCCCAGCACCGATGCGATATTGACGATCGCGCCCTGCTTCTTTGCCGCCAGCATGCGGCGTGCCGCTTCCTGCGCCCAGAAAAATACCGCGTCGAGATTGGTGGAGACCACTTTGTGCCACTCCTCCGGCGGCATTTCGACGGCACGGCCGCCATGCGCGATGCCGGCATTATTGACGAGGATCGTCACGGTGCCGAAAGCTTTCTCCGCGACGTCGAAAGCGCGCACCATGGCCACGTGGTCAGTGACGTCGGCCTCGACCGCAACTGCCTTCCCGCCCTTACTTTCGATCTCGTCTTTCAGCGCTTTGAGACGGTCTGCCCGCCGGGCTACCAACGTAACTGCGGCACCATTGTCGGCGAGCGCCTTGGCAAACTGCGTGCCAAGGCCGCTTGAGGCGCCCGTCACCAGCGCCACGCGGCCTGTTAGGCTGAACATTTCGGCTGCTTTCATGCACTAACCTTATACACACGCGAACCAACCACATGAATAGACTATGAATCTCAGGCCGCCTATTTTGCTCCCGGACGAATATCGACGCGGATGGGTTGCGTGAAAAGGCTTTGGCAGGCCGCGATCAATAGCTGGAACGGCCTGATTGCGGTGACGCGGTCGGAAGTGGCATTCCGGCAGGAACTGGCGCTTCTGGTGGTCGGCGTTCCCCTCGCTTTCTTCCTGACCGGTGATGTGGGCGAGCGTTTTGCGCTGATCGGCGTGATTGTCTTCATCCTCATCGTCGAGCTGTTTAACACCGCAATCGAAAAATTGAGCGATCGTATCACCCGCGACAACGATCCAGCCATCAAGCGCGTCAAAGACATGGGCTCAGCCGCGATCGGGCTGTCGCTGCTGGCGGCGGGGGCGGTGTGGCTCTGGGCCTTGATCGAAAGACTATGGCCTTAAAATCAATTGCCGTAGAGCGCGTGCGGCAGCGCAGTTGCGAGGCTTGGCGCGAACCATAACACTACAAGCGCGAACAGCTGGATCAGCACGAACGGTATAATCCCGACATAAATATGCCGGGTGGTGATCTGGGGCGGCGCGACGCTCCGCAAAAAGAACAGCGTAGGCCCAAGCGGCGGGTGCATGTACGAGGTTTGCAGATTCACCGCCATCATGATGCCGAGCCAGACCGGATCGACCCCAGGCATGGTCAGCAGCGTGGGCGCGACGATCGGAACCACCACGAAGATGATCTCGAAGGCATCCATCACGAAGCCGAGCAGGAACATCGCCAGCATCACCGCCAGCACCGCGCCCGCCGCCCCGCCCGGAAGATTCGAGAGAGCGCGATGCACCATGTCGTCGCCGCCAAGCGCGCGGAACACCAGGCTGAACATGGTGGCGCCGATCAGGATCAGGAAAATCATGCTGACAATCTGCGCGGTCTTTTCGCAGACCGGTCTCAGCAGTGTGGTAAAGCGCGCCTTGCGTGCGGCAAGCGCGATGGCGCCAACCGCACCGATCGATGCAGCTTCGGTCGGCGTTGCAATGCCGCCGAGGATCGAGCCAAGCACGGCGACGATCAATAACAGCGGCGCGACCAGCACCTCGGCGAGGCGACGAATTAGCGCTGTTCCACGTGTTGCTTTTGGGTCCGGCGGCAGCGCGGGCGATGCTCCCGGGCACACGATTGCAACCACGATCAGAAACAGAAGGTAAAGCGCAACCAGCGTGAACCCGGGCACCAGCGCACCAGCAAACAAGTCACTGACCGTAAGCGAACGCGGCGCGAATATGCCTTTCGAGAGCTGTGCGGCCTGGTAGGAGTTGCCAAGCTGGTCGCCAAGCAGCACCAGCACGGTCGCCGGCGGAAAAATCTGCGCGAGAGTTGCAGTGGCGGCGACTGTGCCGGCAGCAAGACGCGGGTCGTAACCGAAGCGCAGCATCGCGGGCAGCATGATCAGGCCCATCGTTACCGTGGTCGCGCCGACCACTCCCTTGGCGGCGGCGAGCAGCGTACCGACGATCACAGCCGAGATGCCGAGGCCACCGCGCAGCGTGCCAAACAGGCGACCCATAGTCTCGAGCAAATCTTCGGCGATACGCGAGCGTTCCAGCATCACGCCCATAAAGATGAACAGCGGGATCGCCAGGAGGACTTCATTCGTCATGACCCCAAAGATGCGTTGGGGGAGTGCACCCAAGATTGCAAAGCTCATGACGCCGAGTGCATTACCAACGACCGCGAAGATCAGGGAAACTCCGGCAAGCGTCAGGGCTACCGGGTATCCGGCCATCAGCGCGACAACGACCGCCACGACCATCAGGATCGAGAGAGTCTCGGCGACCAACATCAGCGCGACCTCGACAGCGCTGTCGCAGCGCGAATCGCCTGAGCGATGCCTTGCAATGCCATCAGGAGTGCGAAGAGGGGAATGAGCGCCTTGAGTACGAAAACGAGCGGCAGGCCACTCGCTTCCTGCGAATGTTCAAGAATCGCCCATGAGCGCGTGGTGTAAGGTACCGACAGCCAGAGGAGCACGACCATGAACGGTAGCAGCAACAGCAACGCACCGATGAGATCGATCCGCGCCCTCGTGCGTGCGGATGCGCCCGCGTAAAAGACGTCCACCCGAACATGTCCACTGGCGTGCAATGTCCAGGCTGCTGCCAGCATGAATAGCGTCGCGTGGGCGTAAATTACGATCTCGGTAAGCCAGATCGACCCTAACCCGAACAGGTAGCGTGCGACCACCAGCACGAATTGCAAAACCACGACTGTGAGCACCAGCCACGCCACGGCGCGGCCAATCGCCACGTTCAGACGATCGATGCGATCTGCAAGCACGGTCATATGCGTAAAACTCATGGTATCAATGATGGCACAAAGGCGGGACCTTTGCTTATAGTGGGGTTATGTCCGGGCACGACCACGACCATCACCACGACCACGACCATTCCGAGCTGTCGGAATCCCAGCTGCGGGTGCGCGCACTGGAAACCGTGCTGACTGAGAAAGGCTATGTCGACCCGGCAGCGCTCGATCTTTTGATTGAGACCTATGAAAAGAAAGTCGGGCCGCGCAACGGCGCCCGCGTCGTCGCCAAGGCCTGGGCCGATCCCGCCTATCGCGCGCGGCTCATGAAAGACGCAACGGCCGCGATCGCCGAGATCGGCTATGCTGGCCGCCAAGGCGAGCACATTGTCGCGCTCGAAAATACGCCGAAACTGCACAATATGGTCGTGTGCACGCTGTGCTCCTGTTACCCGTGGCCTGTGCTCGGCCTGCCGCCGGTGTGGTACAAGTCGGCACCGTACCGCTCGCGTGCGGTTGCCGATCCGCGCGGCGTCCTCGCCGATTTCGGCGTGACGCTGCCGAAAGACACCGAGATCCGCATCTGGGATTCGACCGCCGAGATTCGCTATCTCGTGGTGCCGATGCGCCCGGCCGGCACCGAGGGCTGGAGCGAGGAAAAGCTTGCCGAGCTTGTGACGCGCGATTCTATGATCGGCACTGGTGTGCCGAAGTCACCGAAGGACATCGTAAAGTGAACGGCGGGCAAGACCTCGGCGGCACCCATGGTCACGGCCCGGTCAAGCCGGAGCCGAACGAGCC
>DASSLE010000075.1:0-2452 GCA_035689725.1 Pseudolabrys sp. | reverse complement strand
GGCATTGCAGTGGTGCAGACGCCAGCTGGCCCCGACTGGTCACGGCCTGACAGGAGCCTGTCGAAGAACCCGGTCCAGTTCAGCGGCAATGGCGACCGCTGCCGGGGTATCAGAATGCACACAGACTGTCGTCGCTTTGACAGGGATATCCCGGCCAGCTGTCGTCGTGACAGCGTGCTCTCGCATCACCCGTAATACTCTCGCTGCCGCTTTAGCAGGGTCGACGGCATCGTGCACGCGGCTGAGAATCAAATTGCCGTCCCCATCGTATTCAAGGTCAGCATAAAATTCCGGAACAAGTTGGACGCCCTTGTCCCTGTAAGCAGTTTCGTGCGCCGTAAATGCCATTCCGAGTATTGGGACCCCGAATGGAAGCACAGCATCGGCGATCGCCGCTGCAATTTTTTCGTCGCGGGCAGCCATGCCATACAGCGCACCGTGCGGCTTGACGTGGTTGAGCGGGACGTCTTCGGCATCAAGAAACGCCTTCAGCGCGCCAACTTGATAGGTTACTAAATCAGTCACTTCCGTCGGCGAAATAACCATTGCCCTCCGGCCAAAGCCCTGAAGGTCCGGTAGCGACGGATGTGCACCGACTTTGACTGCGTAATTTTTCGCAAGGCGTACCGTTTGGCGCATTGTTGTCGGGTCGGAAGCATGGAACCCGCAAGCAACATTTGCCAGGTCGATATGGGGCATCATCGCCGCATCATCCCCAAGGCGATATAAACCGAACCCCTCGCCCATATCGCAGTTGATCGTCATCCGCATATACGAGACCTATGTTCGATCAGTGATAAGAGCAGCAGTTACTCGATGATCCTGCGGCAACCACGTCCCTGAAAGTGACGGTGAGTCGTTGATTTGGTGCGGACGGAGGGACTCGAACCCTCACGGGAAATCTCCCAAGGGATTTTAAGTCCCTTGCGTCTACCATTCCGCCACGTCCGCGTGGCATTTCACTCACCGCGCCGGCGCGCGGCGGGTGAGCCCACGCGGCGGCGCGTCAACCTATTCCGATAACACGTGCCCCCAAGCCGACTGCCAGTCCTTGCCGCCGGCGTCGGTCACTTTGCCGTCCTTCTCGAAAAATTTATTGGGCACTTGGAAGATCGCGATCATGGTGCCGCCCTTCGGGCACCACGCCTCGTGCCGGCTACCCGCCGGACGCCAGACGAATTCGCCGGGGCCAACTTCCAGGCCAGCGTCGGGGCCTTCCTTATCCACCAGGGAGCCTTCCAGCACGTAGGTCTGCTCGATCAGAACGTGCTCATGGTCGGGCAAGGTCGCACCAGGCTCCATCTTGATCAGGACAGTCGCAAGGCCGCTCTTGGGATCGAACAGTAGGGTCTTGGTCCGGCAGCCGGGAAACCGCATCTTGTCCCACGGCATATCCTGCGGCCGCACGTGACGCGAGCGCTTGTCATCGACCGGCTTGGCGTTCTGGGTGTTCGGCTTGACGTTCATTGGTGTCCTCCCCGACGGGGCATTTTCTGGCATTGATTGATGATACACCCAAACGGGATCAGTTGCTCAATTTGATATTGGCCTGCTCGACGATCTTCCCGAATTTCGTGCGTTCGGAATCCACAAAAGCCTTGAACTCAGCAACTTTCATCGGCTTTGGCACGATGCCCTGAGGCAGCAGCTTGTCGGCGATCGCCGGGTCCTTGAGTGCAGCATTTACGATACCGTTGAGACGCTCAACTATTTCTGGTGGTGTGCCCGCGGTGCCGAACATGGCGAACCAGTTGAGCAGCTCGTAACTCGCGAGACCTGGTGCGCCTTCGCTCAGAGGCGCGACGTCAGGCAATTGCGGCATTCGCTCCCGCGAGGTGACCGCGACTGCGCGAATCTTGCCGGCCTGCATCAGGGGCAACGCTGCCGCGAGACTGGAGAAGCTCATAGTGACGGCACCGGTGGCAACATCCGTCACCGCCGGCGCTGAACCGCGATAGGGCACGTGCAGCACGTGCGTTCCTGCCATGGTGTTCATCAACTCACCGGCCAACTGTTGCGGATTGCCGATGCCCGACGACGAGAAAGACACCTTGCCGGGGTTCGCCCTGGCGTAAGCGATCAGTTCCTTCGGATTGTGGACGGGCGTTGCATCAGCGACCACAACCACACAGGGCACGATGCCGATCATTGCAACTGGCACCAGCTCTTTCGCCGGGTCGTAAGCCATCTTTTCCTTGAACAGGAAATGATTGATCGCGACTTCGCCCGATGCCGCCATCAACAGCGTGTAGCCATCGGCCGGCGCTTTCGCGACCGCGCCGGTCGCCAGCATCGCGCTCGCGCCTGTCCGGTTCTCGATCAGGATCGTCTGGCCGAGCGCCGCCTTCATCGGCTCCTGCACCAGCCGCGCGACAATATCGACACCCCCACCGGCCGCATAACCGACCAGTATCCGGACAGGCTGGTTCGCATAATTCGACTGCGCCCCGGC
>DASSLE010000074.1:0-31389 GCA_035689725.1 Pseudolabrys sp. | reverse complement strand
CAACCGCTAGCGCGTTCCCACGCGCGTCAGAGATCTTGTTTAATCCAGGCGGCCTGTACGTCCTCGCACCAGTTCCCGACATTCCAGTCGCCCCAAGCTCCCAATCCGCCTAGTTCGTCCGGCCCGCAATAGACGGGCACGTGGATCACCGAAAGGCCGTTGTAATCATGTGCGGCCTTCAATGCCGCACGCAGTGTATCCGCGGTCTCACCGCCGGATATGGCCATAACACCGGAAACTGCAGCAGCGAGTTTCTGGTAGTCGATGGCAACTCGATCATTGGTGCGAAATTCAGCCTTGTACTGTGCTATCTGCAAGCCAGTGATCGCGGCCATGCGGCGGTTATCGAAGATCACAATCGCGCCGCGCACACCATGTTCGACAGCGTCAATCAGAATTTGCGGGTTCATCGTGAATGACCCGTCGCCACAGAAAGCGATACCGTATCGAGGGCTATCCGCCAGAGCCGACGCGAGCAACGCACTTGGCGCAAAACCCATGTATGAGGCGCCAGACTCTGTGAAGGTATCACCGGTGCGATCGTCTTCTACAATCTGAAAGCCGTTCGCCTGCACATCGCCAGCGTCGAAGAATTTGGCGGCGTCAATCTTTTTGGCGAAATCGGCGACGATTTTAATCGCCGCCGGTTGCGTCAATACCGGCTTCTGCCAGGCCTCGTCGCGCAGGGACGGACATTCGAAGCGCTTGCGTTTAAAGGCGGCCCATTCCGCCTTTTTCTCCGCGCATGCTTTGAGCCACGCGTTCTTGTTTGCGTTAGCACCGGATTTTTCCAGCCTCGCAGCGAGCCGACTGCTTACAGCAGAAATATCCCCGAGCAACGCCACCGTTCGGTTGTAATGCAGAGCGTCGGCGAGATCGCCGTTGATATTGACCACCGCCTGCGCATTCTTGTAGCCGATGCCAGAGCAATCCGCCTGGCAGACCGCGCGCGAGCCGATGACGATCAACAGCTCGGCCTCCGCCATGGCGTAGTTGCCGCTGATCGAGCCCTTCGAGCCGCCGACATGCATGTTCTGCGGATGGGCATCGGGCAAGATGCCGGTCGAGCCAGGCGACAGGACCACTGAGGCCCCCGCAGCATCTGCGAGCCGCCGCACCGCCGCGTCATGGCCGCGCGTTCCGCCGCCAGCCTTGATTGCAACTTTCGTGGCCTTTGCGATCATCGCCGCGGCCTGCTCGATCGCCGCATCGTCGGCGGGCGCCAGCTTCGGCAGGTCCGGCCGCGCTGGCAAAGCCATGAGATTGACGGTCAATTTCGCCGGCTGAGTATTGAGTGGCAGCAGCAGATAAAACGGCCCGGCCCGGTAGGGATGGTTCACGCACAGGGCGCCGCGGCGCAGCGCATCACGTAATCCTTCGGGCGTATGCAGCACGTATGACTGCCCCATGACTGCAGTCATGCGGCCGAACAGGCCCTGCTCCTCTTTCGGCACCTGCTGCATGTTGTAGCCTTCGCCAAAAGTCGTCTCATCGCCATAGATGTGATAGACGCCGACGCCGTTCGATGCGGCTGCCAGCGAACCGGCGAAGGCCTGCATGGCGCCGGGCCCGATCGAGGTCACCACCGCCGAAAGTTCACCGTATTGCCAGCGCAAGGCGGTGGCGGCATGGGCCATTTCCACCTCGTTGCGGCAATTGATCGTGCGGGTCGCCCCCTCTTCCTCATAGATGCGCAGGACATTGCCGAGATCGGTCGAACCGTGACCGAAGATCGCAAAGTATTTGCGCACGGCCTGCTTGAGGAGGCCAAGCACTAGCGCTTCCGACAGCGTGCACTCAACGAGCTTCGGCAGGCCCTTGGCCAACGCCTGCTCCAGACCGCCGGCCTTGGCGATCGCGCGCGCCCGCTCGCGCGTCTGCCAATCGGCATCGTTGACGGCGCGGGTGAGCATCAGTTGGTTTTCTCCGCCGCTGCTTTCAGAATCGGGTTCCAACGGCTGATGTCGGCCTTGAGCAAATTGGCGAGATAGGCCGGGCCGCGTTCGGCCTTGCGCGGAACCGTACCACCCAGCTCCAGTAAACGCTTCGCTACCGCCGGATCGTCGAGCGCCTTGTTAAGCGCGTCACTGAGTTTTTCGACAACAGGCTTTGGCGTGTCCTTTGGTGCGAAGATCGCGCTCCAGATATTGATTTGGTAAGCATCGGCATCAACCTCCTTGGCCGACGGAACATCAGGCAGCGCAGAGGAGCGGCTGTTGCCCGACACTACGTAGGCCTTGATTGTCCCACCTTTGATCGCGCCCTGCACACTCACCACCTGCTCGCAAAAGAAATCGACGTGGCCGCCGATAACATCGTTGAGTGCGGGGCCGGTGCCACGATAAGCGACCAAATTAGGTTTCAGGCCCAATTCAGAAGTGAACAGCAAGCACGCCATATGCGAGGACGAGCCGACACCACCATGCGCTTGTTTCACGCTGTCGTCATTCTTCTTAAGATAGGCCACAAATTCCTTGAAGTTCTTGGCCGGGAAATCCTTGCGCGCCACGACTACTGCCGGTGCATTTGCCGTCAGTCCTATCGGCTCGAAGTCCTTGGTGGAGTCATATTTCAGATTGGCGAAGAGCGCCGGGGCCGACACATGTGACCCCATGCTGGCGGCGAGAAGCGTATAGCCATCGTGCTCCGACGTCGCGACGCGGCCTGTGCCGATCGTTCCCCCGGCACCGCCAACGTTCTCAATGACGATATTCTGGCCGAGTGTGCGACTCATGCTTTCAGCCATGATGCGGGCGACCACGTCGCTTGGACCGCCGGCGGGATAAGGCACGATCATCGTGATCGGATGGGTCGGATAGTTTTGCGCTGCCGCCGGCGGGCTCACAGCGAGAGCTACTGCGGCAACCATTCCAACAAAAAATCCCTTCATGATGTCCTCCATCCTCGTGTCTTTCGGTCGCCGGCTATGTGCTCAGTGTTTATCCGGCGGCTTGCGCTTCTTGGCGCTCTTTGGCACGGATCGCCATCAGCACTTTTTCCGGTGTCGCCGGCAGATCGGTGATGCGCACGCCGACTGCATCGTAGATCGCATTGGTGATCGCCGGAATGGTTGGCACCATGGCCGGCTCGCCGACGCCTTTGACGCCGAGCGGACCAATCGGATCAGGGTCTTCAATGATGATTGAGTTTACCCGCGGCACGTCGAGCGATGTCGGAAGTATATATTTGGCGAAACCCGACGTGCTGGTGTGGCCGCCGTCAAGCTTGTAGTCCTCCATCAGGCACTGCCCGAGCGCCTGGACGATGCCGCCCTCGATCTGACCCTCTACACCCTGCGGATTCACCGCGCGACCGACGTCATGTGCGGCCCAGATTCCAAGAACCTGGACTTCACCGGTGACGGTGTCGACCTCGACCTCGGCGACCTGCGCGCCAAACACATAGGCCTGCCAGGGGCGGCCCGAACCGTCGACCGGATCGAGCCCGGTGGTGTCGGTGCCGAAACTGGCCGAGCCGACCGGCACGACACCGCGGCTTTTCGCTGTGTGCACCGCCTCGCCCATGGTCACGCGATGATTGGTGTTCTCGGCCCAAATCTCGCCGTTGCCGGTGCGGATCAGGTCGGCCTCCACGTCCCAGACCTCGGCCATGACTTCGACCAACCGCTTGCGCGCCTCGCGCGAGGCGAGCGCAACCGCATTACCAATCATGTAGGTCTGGCGGCTGGCGCCGGCGTGGGAGGCTTCCGGCGCGCGCGCGGTGTCGTTGTCGCCGATGACGACGTGCTCGGGCTTTACGCCCATCTCGTGCGCGGCGATCTGCGCCAGCACGGTGAGGATGCCCTCGCCGATCTCAGTGACCCCGGTAACGATCTTGGCGCTGCCGCCGTCGTCGATTTCGGCCCAGGCAGCGGCCCGGTCGATCACCGCGGTGCGCGCGATACCGTACCAGCAGGCAGCCATTCCTCGTCCGCGCTTGCGGGCCATGCGCTTACTCCGCAGCTTCCTGCTTCTCGTCGCCCGTGAAGCGTGCGCCGAGCGCACAGGGCGGACGGATATCCTCGCGGTCAAGATCGCCACGCGTACCGCCGCGCGAAACGGGTGCGCCCGCCTCCCAGCCGGAAGCCTTTTCAAGTGCGTCGAGCGCGCACGTGAGACTGACCGAGCCGAGTTTGGCCTTGGTATGGGTCAAGGCACCGTCACGCAGCGCATTGATACGGCGGATCTCAAATGGATCGAGACCGAGCTGCTCGGCGCAGATGTCGAGATGAGATTCGGTAGCGAACGCCGTCTGCAGCGCGCCGAATGAACGGAAAGCGCCGGACGGCGTATTGTTGGTATAGATGCCGTAGGTGTCGACCTTGACGTTGGGAATAGCGTAAGGCCCGGCCGCCAGGATCGCGGCTTTGCGCATGACGCCTTCAGTCGAGAGCCCGTAGGCACCGCCGTCGCAGATCATCTTCATCGCCAACGCACGGATATGGCCATCGCCCATCAGTCCCACGCGCAGTATCGTGCGGGAAGGATGCCGTTTGGCGGTGGAGATAATCGATTCCTCGCGCGTGAACACGAGCCGCACTGGCCGCTGCGTCTTCATCGCGAGCAGCGCAAGCATGCCCTGATAGATCATGTCTTCTTTGCCGCCGAAGCCGCCACCCACCGGGCTCATGATGAACCGCACCTTGCTGATCGGCTTGGCGATGATGCGGGCCAGCATGTGGCGATGATGGGTGATGTTCTGGTCGGGGGAAACGAGGGTTACGACGCCGTCGTGATCGACGTAAGCCAGGCCGGCCTCTGGCTCGAGATAGGCATGCTCGATCGCCTGCGTCGAATAGGTTTCCTCGACGACGAGATCTGATTCCGCAAAGCCCTTATCCACGTCGCCGACGCGAATCGGAATGTGTTTGGTGATGTTGCCGGGCGCGTAATCGTGCAGCACTGGCGCGCCGGGGCGCATGGCCTCATCGGGGTCGAACACCGGCGGCAGTGTCTGATAGACGACCTTGATCGCTGCACGCGCACGCTTTGCCGTGAGCAAATCTTCGGCGGCAACCGCCGCAACCGCCTCGCCTACATAGCGCACCTTGTCGCGCGCCATCACCGGCTGATCGTTGACGAACACGCCGAAGCCATCCTCGCCCGGCACGTCGGCTGAGGTGATGACACCTTCGACTCCCGGCATCGCCTCCGCGGCCGATGTGTCGATCGACACAATGCGGGCATGGGGATGCGGTGAGCGCAGCACCTGCACATGCAGCATGCCGGGCATCGTCATATCGCCGGCATAACGGAGCCGGCCCGAGACCTTGCTCGGCGCATCGATACGGCACACGGCCTTGCCGATCACCGCGTCCTCGGTATCGGCCTCCATCAGTGCGGTCGCCGGCCGGCGGCCGTTCTGCACATCGCGCGCCAGCTCGACCGCGTCAAAAATCTTCTGATACCCGGTGCAGCGGCAGATATTGCCACCAAGCCGCTCCTTGATCTCCTCCCGATCAGCGAACGGGTTGGCGCGAAGGGCCGCAGTCGCCGCCATCACCATGCCCGGGATGCAGTAGCCGCATTGGCTAGCCCCGGCCTTGTGGAACGCCTTTTGCAGCACGCTCAATTCGCCGGTCTTGGCCAACGCTTCGATCGTCTCGATGGTCGTGCCATGTGCCTTTGCGACTGGCAGCAGACAGGACTTCATCAGCACGCCATCCACGAACACCGAGCAGGTGCCACATTCACCGGCGCCGCAGCCTTCCTTGTTACCGGTAAGATCGAGCTCGTCACGGATGAAGTCGAGCAGGCGCTGATGCGGCTTGGCACTGCGCGTAATCTTTTTGCCGTTAATTGTCGCGGCAAACTGAAGATCAGGCATAGGCCGTCTCCAATTCGCCAGGGACAATCGAAGGATCGGCGCCGCCGCGTTTCGCGGCATTAATCAAGCCACGCAGCACGATTCCGCGCACGACTTCGCGCCGGTATTCCTGCCTCGTGCGCGAAGCGACCAGTCCCACCGGCATTTCGGCCGCCCGCTCGAGTCGATTCGCGCTGAGCGGGCCGTCGCACAGGAATTTTTCGACATCGCCGAGACGCAACGGCTTTGGGCCAATGCCGGCGATGGCTAGGCGCGCATTTTCGATACGGCGGCCCTGCGCGTCGAGCTTGACCAGTGCCGCAATGCACACCAGAGAAATCACCAGCGAGCGGCGGTGGCCGACCTTCTCGAAGCTCCCGCCATAGCCCGGTAGGGCGTCGCATTCGATCGCGATTAGGAGTTCGCCATCGTCCAACGCGGTCTGGTTGCGACCTTGTACAAATTGATCAAGCTTCATGCGCCGCCGTATGATCTTGCCGCCGATTTTCCTCGCCAGATCCACCTCAGCCTCGTGCGCGATCAGGCAGGGCGTGGCATCTGCCGCCGGCGAGGCATTGACAATATTGCCGCCAATGGTGGCCTGCGCGCGAATCTGGTCGTCAGCGAACCAGACTGCGCAACGCGGCATACACGGCAGCGCGCGGTTGAGCGCTGCATCATCGAGGAAGCGCTGGATCGGGGTCGCAGCGCCGAGCCGCGCGCGCTTGTCGCCGACCGACAATTCACGCAGCTCCGGAATTTTAGCGACGTCGATCAGCGCGGAGATATGCACATCGCCGGCGCGCCCTTCGCGCGCCCAAGGCAAAGTGTCGGTCGCGCCCGCGATGATGCGATGGCGTCCACGGTTGGATGCCATCATATCGAACGCCTCGTCGAGCGAGCCCGGCGTCAGATAGTTGTCACAGGTGAGCATCGCTGCTCTTTCGTTATTCCGCCGCTTCCTTCTGCGCGGCATCCATCTTCGCTTTCACCACCACCTTAATGGCATCTTCGACGCGATCCTTTGCGTAGCGGATCGCGGTCGGGAGATCGTCGAGTGGAAAAGTGTGGGTGTGAATCTTTGTGGCGTCGAACCGCTTCTGCTGCATGAAGGCTTCGGCGCGGTGGGTCGCGCTTTTGCCTTCGCCGCGGATGCCATACATGTAAATGTTGTTTCGCACGATGTGGGCGACATCAACCGGCACCTCTTCGTGTGCGAAGGCGGCAAGGCAAACACGACCGCCTCGGTTTACCATCCGCACGGCATCGTTGACCGCGCTGGTCGCGGCCGAGCATTCGACCACATAGTCGACGCCTTTGCCGCCATTGAGCTTTTTCACTTCCGCCACCACGTCCGGTGTCTTGCGGATGTTGACCACCGCATCGGCGCCGAGTTCCTTGCCGATCTGCAAGCGGTTATCGCGGGTGCCAGTGAGAATCACAGGTTGAGCGCCGAGCGCTTTCGCCACCGCGACTGCCATCAGGCCGATCGGGCCCGGGCCGGTGACGCAAACGCTTTCGCCCGCCACAAGTCCGCCGAGTTCGGTGAGCGCGTACATCGCAGTGCCAGCGGTGACGACGAGCGTGCCCTCCTCGTCCGACATCTCATCGGGAATCGCCACCAGAGTGTTGATATTGTTGACTTGGTATTCGCAGAACCCACCGTCGGTGGTGAACCCGTTGGCGCGATGGCCCTTGTCGACATCGCCGTAATTGAGGCCGTAGTTGTGGCATGAGGTGTACATACCCTCGCGGCAACGCTTGCATTGTCCGCAGCCAGCATGAATCTCGACTGCCACGCGCGTGCCGATCTTGTACTCGTCGACGCCGGGTCCGAGCGCCACGACCGTGCCCATGTATTCGTGACCGGGGGTGAAGTTCTTGTTGAACGGCAGGCCGCCCTGAATCGAAGCAGGCGGGCCATGATAGATGATCCCAAGATCAGTGGCGCAGATTGCCACCGCGTCGATACGCACCAGCACTTCCGCCCTTTTCGGCACCGGCACCGGCTTATTGGTGATGCTGAGTTGTCCGGGATCGCCAAGCACCCAGGCGCGCTGGCTGTCGGGAATCGGAAACTCGTTGTGATTGGTCTTTACGCCAGGCGGTGCGTACATGATTCCTCCGAAAATTATGTTCAGTCGAGCCGATCGATCAAGTGGCGACGGCATGTTGAGTATTGGATTGCGAACCCGGATCGCCGAATTCAGCGGAGAGAGCGCGCGTCGCGGTTATGATCTCGTCGCGCATCAACGCGATATGCTCGTCGCTGGCGCGCATCATCGGGGTCGAGGCACTGATAGCACCAATAACCGTGCCTGCCTGATCGCGGATGGCGGCGCCGACGCAAATCACGCCCGGCAAGAATTCCTCACGGTCGAGGGAGTAGCCATTGCGACGGACGGCGCGCAGCGATTCGATCAGTGCGGGGAATTCCGTGATGGTTTTATCGGTGAAGCGCTTCATGCCGGCTGCAAGAATGCGGCGCATTTCATCCTCAGGAAGCCAAGCCAAGATCGCCTTGCCAACCGACGTCGCGTGAGGTCCTTCGAGTTTTCCGATCTTGCCGGTGTCGACCCGCACGGCATGGCGCGCCTCGCGCACCGCCAGCGTCACCACTGCATCGCCTTGCAATGCCGCCAGGTGCACGGTTTCACCGGTCGCCTGGTTGATCGCTTCCAGATAGGGCTGCGCGCGGCGCGGCAGATCGACCTGCAGGCAGGTGTGCCCAAGATAGAGAATGCGGGCACCGAGTGCATAGAGCCGACGCCCCGGCACTTTCGCGGCGAAGCCGCGCTGGATCAGGGTTGCGAGCAAATGATGGCAAGTAGAAATATTGAGACCCGTGCGCCCGGCGAGTTCGGTGAGCGTGGCTTCGCCGCCGGCCTCAGCAATTGTTTCGAGCAGGTACAGAGCGCGATCAACTGACTGAATGTTATGGCGATCGCCTTGGGCGTGCGCGCGCCGTGGACGACTCTTGGCGCCAGGACCGGGCAGAATTTTTGCGTCCATGGGTTCTTTTCTCCTTACCGATCAGGGAAATCGCACCGTTCAACTGAGTCAAGGCATTTTCAGCATCGCCAAACGCATTTTCGTATTCTGAAAAGCATGAAAAATAAAGCCTAGCGGGCACATTTTCCAAATAACGCGGCTAAGGGTTTGCCAGCCCCAATTCGATTTCGAGGGCCCCACAGAGCATCTGGCCCAACAATATATGCATTTCCTGGACGCGGGCCGTGGTGTCAGACGGTACCACCAGCAGGTGATCGGTCAGGGCGGCCATGTCGCCCCCATCCTTCCCGCCGAACGCAACAGTGATCAACCGCATGGACCGGGCCTGCTTGAGCGCTACGATTACGTTCGCGCTCTTGCCGGACGTCGATATCGCGATGGCCACGTCGCCGGGCTTGCCCAGCGCCTCGATCTGGCGCGCGAATATCTGTTCAAAACCGAGATCATTGCCCGCGGCGGTGAGCGCTGAAGTGTCAGTGGTCAAGGCGATCGCGGCGATCGCGGCACGTCCGCGCTTGTAGCGGATCGTCAGCTCTGTCGCTATGTGCTGGGCGTCGGCCGCACTCCCTCCGTTGCCGAAGAACACTAGCTTGCCGCCCGCACGGATCGATTTGGCGCAGGCCTGGACGAGTTCTCCGAACCTGTCAGACAACGCCGCTTCGGAGCGACGCGCGACATCGTGGTGCTCGGCAAACTCGGTTTTAAAAAATGCTGCCAGGTCCACAGTTGCTTCCCCTTAAGCCGCTTCACCACGGAATTCCGGCACAGCATCTCGCAAGACGTTATAGATCGCTGCACGTTCGCCGCGGGCTACACCTTGCTCCAAGGTCGCCACCCAAGCTCGGATCGCATCGAGCGGCGGCCGCACCGGTTTGGCGGCAACAATGCCCGGGATCCCAATGTCCGCGATCTCTTCCTCGCGTGCAAAAAGGATCTCATGCAGTCGCTCGCCTGGACGAATCCCAGTGAATGAAATTTTAATGTCATGACCAGGCTCCAGCCCGGAGAGCCGGATGATGCGCTCGGCAAGGTCGACGATTTTTACAGGCTGCCCCATGTTCAGAACATAGATGGACTCATCGCCATCGCGCTTGCCCAGCGCGTGACTCGCCGAAGTGATGACAAGGTCGCACGCCTCGCGGATGGTCATAAAGTAGCGCACCATGTCGGGATGTGTGACGGTAACCGGACCGCCCGCCTCAATCTGTGCCTTGAATTTTGGGACCACCGAACCGTTGGAGGCGAGAACGTTCCCGAACCGCACGGAAATCAGCCGCATTGCGTGCCGGCCGGGGCTACCATGACGCGAGAATTCATCATCAAGTGCCTGGCAATACATTTCCGCCAGGCGCTTGGTGGCGCCCAGCACGGACACCGGCTCAATCGCTTTGTCAGTCGAGATCATTACCATAGCGGCCGCGCCGGCCGCGGCCGCAGCATCGGCAACGTTGATCGAACCAAACACATTGGTCTTGATGCCCTCATCCCAGTCTTGCTCGAGCATCGGCACATGCTTTAGCGCCGCAGCATGGAAGACAATATTTGGTTTGAATTGCGCGATGAGCCTCATTAGCCGCTCTCGATCGCGAATGTCGGCAATACGGCCGGAGATTTCCGCCGCGGTTTGTTTGGCCGCAAGAGATTCCAGGACAGCATGCAGCGCAGGTTCGGAATATTCGATCACTAGGAGCCGAGCGGCGCCAAATGTGACGATGCGCTCGCAAATTTCTGCGCCGATCGAGCCACCGCCGCCAGTCACGACGATTGCCTTGCCGTTGATGAAATCCTCAAGCCGGCGGTAGTCGATCTTGACGCTGGGCCGCAGCAGCAGATCCTCGACTGCCACTGGCGCTAGTTGGATGGTAGGTCCCTCGGCATCAAGCGATGGCAGTTGACTCATGCTCAAGCCGAGCCTACGCGCGCGCATCAAAATCCCTTCCGGGCGCGCTTCAGGCGTGAGGGCTGAAGGTGCCAGCACGAGCCGTGTCACACGGTCGCCACCGGCCTCCAGATCGGACACGACCCTTTCAAGATCGTCGATATCGCCCAGCACCGGAATACCGCGAATCGACTGTCCCCGATCGGCAGACGAGGGCGAGAGCACGCCAACCGGCCAGATCTTTTTCACTGCGCCACTTTCAATTCCGCGCAACAATACTTCTGCATCCGCGGCGCGACCGAGGACTAACGTGGACATCGCGTCTGCGATCTTCACGCGCTGGAGTGTTCGCGCATAGTGGAAGTATCGGTAGACGACTCGCAAGCCGCCGAGAAAAAACATCTGCAGGAACCAGTAGAGCAGAATGGAAATTTTGCCGAAAAAGAACGTGCCGTATAAATTGGGCGCCACCAGAACGTAATCGAGGGCGAGTAGCGAAATGGCAAGCACGGTCGATGCGCGAAAAAGGTTGTAGAGATCCGGGACCGACGTGAAACGCCACTTGTTACGCTGCAAGCCGATGATGAAATAGACAGCCGCCGCGTAGATCAAAAAAACCGGGAGAAATAGCTGCAGTGCGCCCAACCGTTCATCGAGGGCAGCGCCCTCGAAGCGCAAGAAAAATGTGACGACAATCGCGGCGATGGTGGCAAAAAGATCGTGTAATACGATCAGAACCTGGCGCGAAGTCAGTTTCAGAGGCCAAATCATTTCGTAGTCTTTCAACACCGGCAAAGCCGCATGGGCTTCGGCGGGATATTTACGTCATTATAGACGGGTATGACGATATCTATACGCGGTGCCATGGTTAGTACACGACATTCGCGTTCTTGAGAAAGCCCCAAACATCGACCACGGGTTTTCCCTTGAGGTCGGCTTCCGCATATACGGAGTGTGGAGTGCACAAGATCAAAATATCACTGCGCTCGACCACTTGATCGAGCGGAAGAATGTTCGGATCAGTCGTTACGAACGGATCGGAAGTGAGAACCTTCCGTGCGCACATTTCCAAGGCGTGCTTGAGCTTGTAGCTCAACGATGCGCGAGTGTCATCGATTTCGGCCTTAAATGCCATTCCCAATAACCCGATGGTCATGTTCGAAATGTCGTAGGCGCGACGCAAATCGTCGACCAGCTGCAGCACAAGCCCCTCGTTTACCTGCATGGCGGCGTGGCCTAGCCCGAACTGATTGCGTGCATAGGCGGCAAGTTGCATGGTGTCTTTGAACAAGCAGGGACCGGCCGAGAACCCGGGGCCTGGGAAACTTTTGGCACGCAGATAATTCTGCTTCATCGCGCGCATGATTGCCTGGTAATCGGCCCCCCGCTGATTTCGCGATCATATAAAACTGATTGCTCGCAGCGAATTCGATGTAGCGATACGCGTTATTGAAGAGCTTGGCGAACTCCGCTTCGATCGGTTTTACGACGACGATCTCGGGCGCAATCTGCTGGAAAATTGCAATTGCTTCTTTCTCGGCATCCGGCGAGGTGGTGCTGACGATCTGTGGCATCTCGCGCAGCTCCTTGATGCCGTAGCCTTGCACCACGCGCTCGGGACAGAACGCGACTTTATTCTTGCGGCCAAGCCGTATGAGATAGTCTTGCAGCCAATCGGTCGTTCCCGGATAGACCGTCGATCGCAGAATGAGCAGTTGCTCGTCGGCAATATGCGGTAACAAGCTGTCGATGCAACGCTGCACTTCCGCCTGCACCGGATTCAGGAATTCATCGACCGGTGTGCCGATGGTGATAACCACCGGGCCGGTGCGAGCAATAGCGCTGGATGACGACGTGAAGAGTAGCCTGTTGCCGGCCAGCGCCCTTGCCAGCAGCGGCGCTGCGCCATGCTCAATGAACGGCAGCGTGCCGGATCTCAGCGTCGCGAGTGCGGACTCATTTAGATCATTGACGTTGACGGTCAACCCCGCCTCGGCAAAGGCAAGCACGAGGGGGACGCCGACGTGGCCGGCGCCACCCACGACAGTCACATCAGCGGCCTTCGCGCGGGTCGGATCAGACGGCGCCGTTTTGGTCGATGCGATATTCAACTGGTTCCCTTGTCGTCGGAACGCGCAAATATAGTAGCAGACTGCCGCGGCCCGGCCTGCTCATCCCCCAAACCGGGTTAATTGCGCCGTTTTGCAGCTACGTAGCTAGCAAATTTCGAAGGACGGGCAACAACCAATTTAAACGCACTGGTCCGCATGAAGACACGGTTTTTCTCAAGTAAACAATGACCCTGGTGGTCAGGTCATTTACTCGGCAATCAAGACCGCCCGCACGTCTTTCTCGGTTAGCAGCTTTTCGAAATAAGCGATCGTGCGGATCAATCCTTCTTTCAACTCGGTGCGAGGCGTCCAAGATAATAGCTCCTGCGCACGCGAGATATCCGGACGCCGTTGTCGCGGATCATTCTCGGGCAATGGCCGATGCACAACGCGCGAACGCGAGCCGGTCATTTCAATGACCGTGCCGGCAAGTTCGAGCATTGAGAATTCGGTCGGATTGCCAATGTTAATCGGACCGGTGACCTGATCTTTCGTCGCCATCAATTTCACCAGTCCGTCGATAAGATCATCCACATAGCAGAACGAGCGCGTCTGCGTGCCGTCACCGTAGACTGTCAGATCACGGCCAAGCAGCGCCTGGACAATGAAATTCGAAACCACGCGCCCGTCGTTTGGATGCATGCGCGGGCCATAGGTGTTGAATATGCGCGCGACCTTGATGCGCAAATTGTGCTGGCGCCAATAGTCAAAAAACAGCGTCTCCGCACAGCGCTTGCCTTCATCATAACAGGATCGCGGCCCGACCGGGTTGACGTGGCCCCAGTACTCTTCAGGTTGCGGGTGTACATTCGGATCGCCATAGACTTCCGAAGTTGACGCCTGAAGAACCTTCGCTTTCACCCGCTTCGCCAGTCCGAGCATGTTGATGGCACCATGCACGCTGGTCTTTGTCGTCTGAACCGGATCTCGCTGATAATGAATCGGCGAAGCAGGACATGCGAGGTTGTAGATTTCGTCAACCTCGACGTAGAGCGGGAATGTGACGTCGTGCCGCGTCAGTTCGAAATGCTTGTGGTCCAGAAGGTGCTCGATATTTGTACGGGTGCCGGTGAAAAAATTATCGGCACAAAGGACATCTCCGCCCTGGGCGAGCAGCCGCTCGCAAAGGTGAGAGCCGAGAAATCCCGCCCCTCCGGTCACCAGAATTCGCTGCTGTAGATGCATCGGGTACCTCGATTGATCCTATATCTTCTATCACGTCAGCAAATTGATATGAACGACGCTTAGTCAAAAGTATTGTTTAGTTCTGGATAGGACACGTTTTACACCGATTCACGCGCCGATACTGGGGCAGTCAGATTTGACAGATGCCGGTCCCGGTCAAGCGCGGGACGTGTTCGGCGTTAATGGCCACCTACTTGCGTCAGCGGATAGGTCGTGCGAAGCCGTCCGCCGCCTAAGTAATCGCCAGTTGCGATGAAGGACATTGCGCCGATGCGCCGCACGCTTCTATTTCTTGCCAAGGCGGCAACCTCCATTCTGCTGCTCTATTTCTCACTGCGATGGGTTAATGTTGGCGCACTGACCGAACGGCTGGGTCGGCTCGAGTCCGGCTGGATCGCTCTCGCGCTTTTGCTCCTGATGAATCAAGTCGTACTGCTTGCCGCCCGCTGGCGGGAGATTGCCGCCGCATGTGGCACAAATTTAGCTTTTGGGGCGGCATTGCAGTTCAGTTTTATCGCCACATTTTTCAATCAGGTCCTGCCATCGACAATTGGCGGCGACGGCGCGCGCATATGGTTTCTCGCCCGCAAAGGCGCGGGCTGGGCGATTGCGACCTATTCGGTACTGATTGACCGGATCGTGGGTGTATTCGTGTTGGCACTCATTGTCATCGCATGCCTGCCGTGGACGTTTGAACTTATCCACGATTGGATCGCACGCGCGGTCCTGTTGATGATCGGTTGCGGCGTGGTCGCGGGCACGTCGATCTTCTTGCTGATCGGGACACATTTTCGGCAATGGCTCGATCGATGGATGCTTGCGCGGCATTTATCGGCTGCTTCACGAGTGGCCGCGTCATTGTGCGGCTCGTGTCGCGCCAGCAGCGTTATTTTCGCATACTCGGTTGCAATTCATTTGCTCACCATCGCTGCGGCCTGGTGTTGTATAAAGGCTATCGCTGCGCCCGTCGGCTTCGCACAGGTTCTAATCCTCCTGCCGCCAGTATTACTGATTTCAACCATCCCGATATCGATCGCCGGCTGGGGCGTTCGTGAGAGCAGCATGATCGCAGCCTTCGCCTATGCCGGCCTTGCCGAGAGTGACGGACTAACCCTGTCGATCCTTTTTGGCGCCACGATCTTCGTCGTTGGCTTGGCCGGCGGGATCGTGTGGATCGTGAGCGGCCTGAGAATAAGCCCGGTTGCCCAAGTGGACGACCCCGAAACTGTCGCCGACAATCCGTAACATCGCTTCGTAGGCCCTTGACCAAACGATCGACCCGCAAAAAAGCCCTCGCGATGACTTCCTCCAATAAAGCCAGCGCGCAGCACCCAGCCGCTTTTCTCGATCGCGACGGCGTCCTCAATGTCGACCACGGCTACACCCACAGGCCCGAACAGCTTGAATGGATCGAGGGAGCGCAAGAAGCGGTGCGGCTCTTGAACGAGGCCGGGTACTACGTATTGGTCATCACAAATCAATCCGGTATTGCACGTGGTTACTATGACGAAGCAACGGTGAAGTCATTCCACGCTCATATGCAGGAGAGCCTTGCATCGCATGGCGCACATATCGACGCTTTCTATTATTGCCCACATCATCCCCAGGGCACCGTCAAGCCATTGGCGGTGCGCTGCCGTTGCCGAAAGCCCGGCTCCGGAATGCTGGAGCAGGCGGCGCGCGAATGGCCGATCGATATCGGTGCGAGCTTCCTGATCGGCGACAAAGACGATGACATGGCCGCGGCCGCTGCGTTCAATATTCGCGGGATCAAATTCAATTCCAAAATCGATTTTCTGCCGGATTTGGTGCGCCGAGAACTCGCCGGGCATTCGAACTCGCAGGATCGGCGTCATTCATGAACAGCAGTCCTATTGGCGCGCCTTCGCAGGCGCGTCTACTGACTTCACTTCTGCTGCTCTGGCTCGCCGGCATCGCTCTTCGGCTGACAATCTTGGCTGTGCCACCCGTCATCCCGCTCATCCATGACGAGTTCAATCTGAGTGCCACCGAGATCGGTATTTTGACCGGATTGCCATCGATGCTATTCGCCTTCGCAGCCGTGCCCGGTTCGCTGCTAGTTGCCCGGCTTGGCATCCCCGCCGCATTGGTGGTCGGGCTTGCGCTCACCGCAATTGGCGGCGCACTGCGCGGCGCTCTGCCAGACGTGGCTTGGCTCTATGGCATGACCATCGCCATGGGGGCAGGTGTCGCCGTCATGCAGGTGACGATGCCGCCGGCCGTTCGCGCCTGGCTGCCGAACCGTATAGGATTCGCCACTGCCGTCTATACCAACGGCTTACTGATCGGCGAAATCCTGCCAGTGGCGCTGATGCTTCCGCTGGTGCTGCCGCTTGCCGGAGGCAGCTGGCAATGGGGCTTCGTAGTCTGGAGCCTTCCAGTCGCAATCATCGCCATCATCGTAATGTTATTCGCACCGCGGACGAAAGCGAATGGATCGACGCCGATGCGGCGCCGGTGGTGGCCCGATTGGCGCAACACACTGATCTGGCGGCTCGGCATCATGCTCGGCACAATCAATGCCACGTATTTTGCGACCAATGCCTTCATTCCCGACTACATGAGGAACAGCGGACAAAGCGAGTGGATTAGCGCTGCCCTATCGGGCCTGAATACTGGCCAGCTGCCGGCCTCCTTCCTCCTGCTCGCCTTCGCCAGCCGGCTGGAACGCAAGGCCTGGCCCTACGTCGTGTGCGGGCTTCTGTGCCTGCTCGCGACCGGCGGCATCGTGTTCGGCACCGGCGCTTGGCTTGTCGCGGCTGCCACGCTGCAAGGCTTCTCTGCCGCCGCGATCCTGATTCTGGTTCTGGCGCTGCCGCCACTGCTTAGCCCGCCCGACGATCTACATCGCGTCACCGCCGCCATGTTCACCATCAGTTACAGCTGCGCGGTTATCGTGCCGGTCATCAGTGGACTCGCCTGGGACCTGACTGGCATTGCGAGCATGGCTTTCCTGCCAATCGCGCTATGCGGAATTCTGCTGGTCATCCTGGCGCCAGCGATTAATCATGTCCCCGGCACAGGGAACTAATGCAATGCGCCCAATTCCTGTCGGAGCAAGAGGCACCTACACACTGCGCGTAACGCCGGCACACCTCGCCAATCAGTTCAAGGACGCAGCGCTGCCGGCCGTATTCGCCACGCCGATGATGGTGACTGCCATGGAGAATGCCGCACTCAACGCCGTACGCGGTTATCTCGATCGTGGCGAAAGCGCAGTCGGCACGCTTGTCAACGTGCGGCATCTGGCGGCAACTCCGATCGGCCACCGGATTATTGCGGACGCGGAAGTGACCAAAGTTGATGGCCGCCGCATCGAATTCAAGGTCAGTGCTCGCGACGAGATCGAGGAGATCGGCAACGGCACGCACGAGCGCATGGTGGTCGACATGGGGCGCCTCGATCAGCGTCTCAACGCCAAAGCTCGCCCAATCTGACATTGATCGGGATCCGTAAAACTTTCTGCGGGATGACTATTTGCTTTCTTTCAAAGTCAGTATGTAGGCGATGACGCTGTCGGCATCATCGTCTTTGATTACGAAGTTTGGCATAGTGCGGTGGGATGTCTGAAGCGCAACTCTGAGTGCAGCGCTCGTCATGCCTGGAGTATTTGCGATGGCGACGAATGTGGGCGCGTCGGAGTTCGTGGAGCGGCCTGTCGATTTGACGACTAAGTGGCAGGTCGCGCACGCCTCGCGCGAGAGCCTAAGACCTTGCTCAGCACTGCCGACCTGGGCGCTGTATGCGCTTCCACAAATCACGGAGAGCATCGCCGTAACGGTCGCTCCCGACGCAAATGAATTCGCGGACATCACTGCTGTACAATTACCGTCGCGCCAATCTTTGTACGATTGTACAGGTCGATTATGTCATCGTTGGACAGACGAATGCAGCCCGAAGTTACGCCGCCACCAAGCTTCCACGGCTCGTTCGTTCCATGAATGCGGTATAGCGTGCCACCGAGATAAAGTGCCCGCGCACCAAGCGGATTATCCGAGCCGCCCTCCATGTGACGAGGCAGATTGGGAAACCGTTTCAGGATATCTGGCGTCGGCGTCCAGTCCGGCCATCCGCGCTTGGCGGAAACCGTGCTGACCCCCGACCAACCATAGCCCTCTAAGCCAACGGCGATGCCATATCGGATTGCCTTGCCGCCACCGAGAACGTAGTAGAGCCGCCGTTTGCTGGTATTGACGACGATGGTTCCCGCGGGACGCGTGGTTGGATATTCCACCTCTTCGCGTGGAATGATCTCATAAATAATTCCAAACGGGGTCTGCAGCGACCACACTTGGCCAGACCCTTGGGCGGCCGCATTATTCGATACACCGCCGCCAAGCAATGACCCCGCGATACCTATGACGAGCAGACGAACTGAAAACCTCACGACGCTTCAACTCCAGGCAACCCAGTTAAAGAATATGGCGACCACAACCAGGTCATCATTACCTCTCCTTTGTACTACAAAGCCATCAAATTCGTTAGTGCATAAAAACCACACTCGCGCCGATTCCGCATGTTGATAGTTGCAACTGTCGAGAGTTCACTGACCATAATTATCGAGCAGTATTGAGGAGGGTATCCAATATGGCAGTCAGAACCGAGAAAGTGGGGTCGGTATGGACAGTAATTCACGATCGGCCCGAAGCCCGTAACGCAATGGATCCTAAAAGCGCAGATGAGCTGACAGGTGCCTTTCTTGAATTCGATGCCAATAAAGATGCTTCAGTTGCGGTCTTCTATGGCGCGGGCGGCGCGTTTTGCGCGGGCTGGGATCTGAAATACGTCAGTACGCTCGATGCCAATTATCCGCTCGGCGAGCTCGACATCTCGACTGCACGACCGCGTGGCAATGGCGGCGAAATTCCACGCGGACCATTGGGACCCTCTCGGCTTGAATTAGACAAGCCGGTCATTGCGGCAATAGAGGGCCCTGCTGTCGCTGGCGGTATGGAGCTAGGACTATGGTGTGATTTCCGCGTCATGGCGAAAGATTCTTACTTCGGCGTCTATTGCCGCCGTTGGGGTGTTCCGCTGATTGACGGTGGCACGGTGCGCTTGCCTCGAATTGTTGGCCAAGGCCGAGCCCTGGAGATCATACTTACAGGGCGAAAAGTGCCAGCGGAGGAGTGCTTGAACATTGGCTTGTGTGAATATGTGACCCCCAAGGGGGGTGCGCGTGCGAAAGCCGAAGAACTCGCGCGGGAGATTGCTCGCTTCCCCCAAGTTTGCGTGCGTGCCGATCGACGCTCCGCCATCAAAAGTCATGGGCTTAGCGTACGCGAGGCGCTGATTCAGGAATGGTACAACGGACGCGAAGCGCTGGTAGAGGATGGAGTAGCCGGTGCGAGCCGTTTCAAGGACGGCCTTGGTCGGCACGGCGACTTCGGAAAAATTCGGTGAGCTTGTTAAAATCCAGGCAATATTCCCACTTCGAGCGCGCGATCCCGATCGAGAAACTTATTTAGCCGGAATAATGGCCGTCCCCTCGATCTCGACCTTTGCGCCCTGCTCGAGCAGGCCCGCGACCACGATCAGGGTCATTGCCGGAAAATGACGGCCGAGCACACGGCGATAAGCCTCTCCGATTTCCTTTTGCCGCGCCACGTAGGCCGCCTTGTCAGTAACGAAACTAGGCCAGTCGCGTGAGATGGCGAGGCTCACCGCCTGCCTCCGACGATGTTTGCAAGAACGCGCTCGACCTGCGCGACAAAATCGTCACTCACCAATTCGCCGCGCGCGGTCCAGCCGATCTGGCCGGCGATGAAGACCTGACGTCCCTCTGCGGCAACGCCATTGGAATAACCTTTCGGCGCCAACCAGTTCTTCGGTTGCAGGAATTCAAAGCTGCTTTTGCTCATAGCTGACTTTGCTGTCGTAATTTGAATCTCTGGATTTTGCCTGTCTGGGTCTTTGGCAAGGCGTCGACAAACTTGACCGCGCGCGGGTATTTATACGGCGCGATCACCGCTTTCACGTGATCCTGTAGCCGTTTCACACAAGCCGCATCGCCATTGACGCCGGCCTTGAGAACAACGAAAGCCGTGACAATCTGCCCGCGCTCGACATCCGGCGCGCCGATCACCGCACATTCCCCCACATCGGCGTGCGACAGCAACGCGCTTTCGACTTCGGGGCCGGCAATATTGTAACCGGCCGAGACGATCATGTCGTCGCCGCGCGCGACAAAATGAAAACGGCCTTCTTCGTCCTGAAAGTAGGCGTCGCCGGTCAAATTCCAGCTATCGCAGACATAGGATTTTTGCCGCGCGTCGGCGAGATAGCGACAGCCGGTCGGTCCGCGCACCGCAAGCCGGCCGACGTTTCCGGGCTTTACGATATTCATATTGCTGTCAACGATCTTCACCTCGTATCCGGTCACCGGGCGGCCGGTAATGCCTGGGTGGGCGTCGTCGAGGCGATTGGTAATGAAAATGTGCAGCAATTCAGTGGTGCCGATGCCGTCGAGAATTGGCTTGCCGGTCTTGCGCCGCCAGTCCTCGAACACCGGGGCCGGCAAAGTCTCGCCGGCGGACACGGCGATGCGCAGCGAGGACAGATTGGCGCCCTGCTCCATCGCCGCCAACATGGCGCGATATGCGGTCGGAGCGGTGAAGCAGATCGTCGCCTTATAATTCTCGATGATCTGGATCATATTGGCCGGTGATGCATTTTCCAGAAGTGTCGCCGTGGCACCGAAGCGCAACGGGAAAATCGCCAGTCCGCCTAGCCCGAACGTAAAGGCGAGGGGCGGCGAGCCAACGAATATGTCATCAGGCGTCACGTTCAGCACTTCTCGCGCGTAGCCATCTGCAATGATCAACAAATCGCGATGGAAATGCATTGTCGCTTTCGGTTCCCCGGTGGTGCCCGACGTGAAGCCAAGCAACGCCACGTCGTCGCGCCCGGTCGGCACTGCATCAAACTTCACAGGTTTATCGAGGGCGATGCGATCGAGCTCGGCGTCGTGGTTCGACGTTCCATCGAAGCCGACCACCTGCTTGAGGAAACCGCTGTCCTTGGCACATGCGATCAGCTCGTCCGCGATCCGCGTGTCCGTAAGCGCGAGGCCGATCTGCGCCTTGTCGACAATCTTGGTGAGCTCACCCGCGCGTAACAACGACATGGTATTGACGACTACGGCGCCGGCCTTGGTCGCCGCGAGCCACGCTGCGACAAGGGCGGGGTTGTTGCCGGAACGAATGAGGACGCGGTTGCCGGGTTTGACGCCGTAATTGTCGACCAGCGCATGGGCGACACGGTTCGACCAATCGGTCAGCTCCTTATAGGTGCGCCGGCGGCCGTTTCCGATCAATGCAATGCGGTCACCGTGGCCGCACTCAACCATGCGGTCGGTTAATTCGACTGCCGCGTTGAGGCGCTCCGGATACTGGAATTGAGAGCGATCGAGCAGCAAATCGGGCCATTGGTCGAACGGCGGCAGGTTGTCGCGTGTAAACGTATCGACGTGTGCTGAGGGACCGAGTTGCGGAGAATACGTTTTTGCAAAGGCCATGTCAGTGCTCAACGGTAGAGAGAACGGATCGCGCGATAACAACTTTCTGGACGTCGGACGCGCCTTCGTAGATCCGCAGTCCTCGGATGGGCTTAAAATTTTTCATTTTCATGGCCGGGCCTCCCCGTTGCGGACGTGCCTTACGAGCCCGTCGAGCTGCTCAATGAGCGATTCCGCTTCCACTGCGTCAATCTCCACCAGCAGTTCGTCGATCCAGCCTTCATGCGCCTTCGCGATGGCCGAAAACTGCGACGCGCCCTTCGGCGTGAGCCGGACGATATAGGAGCGGCGATCACTGGCCGGGGCCTGCCGCAGCACGAGTTTTTCGGCTGCGAGCCGGTCGATAATGCCTGTCACGTTGCCATTTGACACCATTAGCTGGCGCGACAACTCGGTCATTGTAATGCCACTCTCGTTACGGGCGAGCGCTGCCATGACGTCGAATTGCGGGAGCGTGATCGCGAATTTCGTGCGCAGCCGTTCGCGCAATTGAGCCTCGATCGCGCGCGAGGAGCGCAACAGCCTGAGCCACAGCCGTAGCCGCTGCTTGCTGACCGGACGCATGAGGCGCTCGCGCGTTTTGCTCGCGACGGTCATGGCAAGTCTCCTGTAACGGCGATTATCTGTCCGTTCATCGAACCAGCGGATGGCAAGCAGAGCCGAAGGACCGCTTGCGCGACTTCCTCCGGTTTGATGAGGCGTCCGGACGGATTGTCCTTGGCCAACATTGCACGCGAATCCTCGGCAGAGCGGCCGGTCTTGGCGGAGATTTTTTCCGCCGCAGCGTTCAGCAGCGGCGTGTCGGTGTAGCCTGGGCACACGACGTTGACGGTGACACCGCAGGGCGCAAGCTCAAGGCTGAGTGCCCGCGCCAGCCCGATAACGCCGTGTTTGGCGGCGCAATAGGCCGCAACGTACGGATATCCCTTGAGCCCGGCGGTCGACGCGATAAATACAATCCGGCGCGTGCCCTCGGAATTGCGCGTGACATCGGCAAGGGCCGCTTTCACCGTGAGGAAAGCGCCGGTCAGATTCACGTCAATCATGCTGTGCCAGTGAGCGAGGTCCATCTTTGCGACGGGCGCGCTGGCCGCCGCGCCGGCGTTGGCGATGACGATATCAATCGGACCGTGCGCTGCGCGCGCCGCAGTGGCCATGGCCGCGCAGTCGGCTCCTTTCGTCACGTCGGCAACGATCGCCGTGGCCTTGACAAGACCGGCTGCTACCGCATCCAGCGGCGCCTTGCGCCTCCCCGCGAGCGAAACCGCAGCGCCCTCGCCCACCAGCGCACGCGCGATAGCCGCGCCGATACCTGTGCCGCCACCGGTGATCAATGCATGTCGGTTATCGAGCGCACCCATCAGACTTTCCCCGTCAGGACTTCACTGCGCGACCTGAGGCGGTAGAGCTGATCTCGTCCGGGCCAATACGGCTTCGGCCAGACCACGCCGTTGTAGCGAAGTTCTGCAGCGGCATGCAGCGTCCAGTACGGATCGGAAAGATGCGGCCGCGCAAGGCAGACGAGATCGGCGCGTCCTGCCATCAAGATCGAATTGACGTGATCCGGTTCGTAGATGTTCCCCACTGCAAGCGTTGCGATACCCGCCTCGTTGCGGATGCGGTCGGAGAACGGTGTCTGAAACATGCGGCCGTAAATCGGCCGTGCGCGCGTCGAGGTTTGGCCGGCCGACACATCGATCAGATCGACGCCAGCCTCGGCGAGAATATGCGCAATCTCGACTGCGTCTTGCGGTCGCACACCATCGGGGCCAACCCAGTCGTGCGCGGAGATGCGCACAGAAATCGGCTTGCCGTCCGGCCACGCTTTGCGTACGGCGCCGAACACCTCGAGCGGGAACCGCATGCGGTTCTCGAGCGATCCGCCGTATTCGTCGGTGCGTCTATTGGTGAGCGGCGTAATGAAAGACGACATCAGGTAACCGTGCGCGTAATGCAGCTCGAGCCAGTCAAAGCCGATGCGTGCAGCCATTTCGGTCGAGCGCACGAACCCGGCACGGATCCTGTGCATGTCGGCACGCGACATCTCGCGCGGTGTCTGGTTCTGCGGGCTCCAGGCTACCGCCGACGGCGCAAGCAGCGGCCAGTTGCCGGTTTTCAGTGGCGCGTCTGCTTCCTCCCAGCCGAGCTGCGTCGAACCTTTCGCGCCGGAATGACCGAGCTGGATCGCGATCTTGGCCTCGGTCTCGGCATGGACGAAATCGACGATACCCTTCCAGGCGGCCTCGTGCTCGGGCGCATAGAGCCCTGTGCATCCGGGCGAGATGCGTCCTTCTGGCGATACGCAAGTCATTTCGGTGAATACCAAGGCGGCGCCGCCCTTGGCGCGCTCGGCATAGTGCACGAAGTGCCATTCGTTCGGTGTGCCGTCTTTGGCCCGGTATTGATCCATCGGCGAAACGCACACCCGGTTCACAAGCTCCAGCCCGCGCACGCGAAATGGCACAAACATCGGCGGTCGTGCCGAATTGGGCGCGCGGCCTGTCGCCTTCTGGTCGAACCACTTCTCCGCCTCGGAAAGCCATTGCGGATCCCGCTGACGCAAATTCTCGTGGCTGATGCGTTGCGAGCGCGTGAGCAGCGAATAGTTGAACTGCACCGGATCAAGATCAAAGTAGCGCTCTACATCCTCGAACCATTCGGTCGAGTTACGCGCGGCATTCTGGAGCCGCAGCACTTCGAGCCGCCGCTCGTCCTCGTAGCGCCGAAATGCCGATTCCATATTGGGCTCGCTGTCGAGATAGTTCGCCAGCGCAATCGCGCTTTCCATCGCCAGCTTCGATCCGGAACCGACCGAGAAATGAGCGGTGGCGGCCGCGTCACCGAGTAGCACGATATTCTTGTGGCTCCAGCGCTCGCACAGCACGCGGTTGAAATTGAGCCAGGCGGAGCCACGCAGGTGGCGCGCATTCGACATCAGCTTGTGGCCGCCAAGATTACGGACGAAGATTTTTTCACAGGCTGCGATCGTTTCGTCGATATTCATGCGATCGAATCCGGCGCGCCGCCACGTCTCTTCCGAACACTCGACAATGAAAGTCGCCGTCTCGGCATCGAACTGATAGGCGTGCACCCAGATCCAGCCGTGCTGGGTCTCTTCGAAAATAAAGGTGAAGGCGTCGTCGAATTTCTGGTGCGTGCCGAGCCAGATGTATTTGCAGGCGCGCACGTCGATATCAGGCTTGAACGCATCGACATAAGCTGCACGTACGCGTGAATTGACGCCGTCGGCCCCGACGACAATGTCGTAATCCTGGTAGCTGTCGGCCGGCGCCGCTTCGGTTTCGAACTCGATCTTCACACCGAGCGAGCGTGCGCGTTCCTGCAAAATATTGAGCAGCCGCTTGCGGCCGATGCCGCTGAAGCCGTGCCCACCCGAACGCATCGTCGTGCCGCGATAGTGCACCGCGATGTCGTCCCAATAGACGAAAGAGTCGCGGATCGCTTTCGAAGAAATCGGGTCGTTGCTATGAAGATTGCCGAGCGTCTCGTCGGACAGCACCACGCCCCAGCCAAAAGTATCGTCCGGTCTATTGCGCTCGATGACCACGACGTCGTGTGATGCGTCACGCAATTTGAGCGAGATCGCAAAATTAAGCCCGCCCGGGCCGCCCCCCAGAACTGCCGCACGCATGCGCCGGCTCCTTAAATGATAGAACCAACAATGTCGCAGAATGCAATATATTACAAATATAAAATATTTAGATATAAAGCTTCTATTTTGCTGCGCTACGGTCCAATTGCAGGATCCGTGTATATCGACGATTTAATTTTATTTTTTTGATGACGTCTTCCAGATCCCACGCTTGTGCATCAAAGCGATCTGCTTGTCGATCACATCTCGCTTATACTCAGCGTGTTTCGGCGGCACTTTTTTCAGGTAGCGATTCTTCGGGTAAATCGGTTTCTCGTAAATGATTTGTGCGAGTTCTGCCCGGACGTCCTTCATCCAATTAGTGACCTGCGCCGACTCCCGATGGTGGCGCAACGCCTCAATGTTGATGACGCCCGCAACGAATGTCGAGCCATTGGTGTCGCGCTGCTTGCCAACCAACTGGCCGCGGTAATCGACGATCATCGATTGTCCACCGCCGGCATCGATGCCAACAGGGTGGTCAGCGTCGAGATGATAGCTGCCAATGTTCGGCGCCACGATATACATGTTGTTTTCCAGCGCACGGGCGCGGTTGGAGATTTCGAAAATGTCATTTTCGGTGAACGGAGCCGGCATCGAAGCGCGGTACACCACCTCGGCGCCGTTCATCGCCAGGCCGCGCCCGTTCTCAGGATAATTGCCTTCCATCGCCATCATGATACCAAGTCGCCCGATCTTGGTGTCGGCGACCGGCCAGAAAGCGTCGAGCGTACGTCCGTATTTCTTGATCCACCAATCGTAAATGTCGTGCGGCGATACCGAGCGCTCGACCGGCAAAAGCGCACTTAGCTTGTAGTGTTGCAAAATAATGTTGCCGTCGGGATCAACGATGAAGCCGATGTTAAAGAAGCGATTCTTCCAGTCTTTGTGGCGCGCCTTGGCTTGCGCCATGATGTAGACGTTCCATTGCCGCGCCAGTTTGCCGATCTCGTCGGTTTCGGGCCCCGGAATGTCAATGCAGCAGGTGCGGGCGTAGTCGGTGTGATCGACGTCCAGCACTTCGTCATTAAAGCCCATCAGCGCACCCTCGGGGATGGCAAGCAGACGTACTGGAATATCGAGATTGGAGAGCCAGAACGCCGCCTTGGTCAGCCCTTTGAGATGTTCGATGTTGTGCTTGATCTCCTCGCGGCGGCGAATGCCCCAGAAGCTGGGGATCAGACCGACGGCGTTATAGGGCTCGATCATGGCCTTCCTCTTCGGATGAAAATTCTGTGGTGAGCAGGCGACCGGGACAGGATCACGCGGCAACGCTTGGTAAGCCTGCCAACGCCATAGCAAGTTCCTTTTCGTCGTAGTCCTGGTCGACCAGCTTGCCTTCGAAGTAGTTGATGTACGCCTGCATATCAAAATGGCCGTGACCGGAGAGGTTGAAAAGGATGGTTTCCTTCTTGCCCTCCTTCTTGCAGCGCAGCGCCTCATCGATGGCACAGCGCACCGCGTGATTGGCCTCCGGCGCCGGCACAATGCCTTCACAGCGCGCAAATTCTACGCCGGCTTCGAAACAGGCCTTCTGATGATAGGCCCGCGCTTCGATCAGGCCGAGCTCGTAGACGTGCGACACAAGCGGCGACATGCCGTGATAGCGCAGGCCGCCGGCGTGGAAGCCGGGCGGGATGAAGGTAGAGCCGAGCGTATGCATCTTGACCAGCGGCGTCAGGTGCGCGGTGTCGCCAAAATCATAGGCGTACTTGCCGCGCGTCAGCGACGGACAGGCCGACGGCTCCACCGCGATGATGCGCCGCTTGCGTCCGCCGCGCAACTGTAAGCCGAGAAACGGAAATGCGAGGCCGGCAAAGTTCGAGCCCCCGCCGGTGCAGCCGATCACGATGTCGGGATCGTCGCCGGCCTTTTCGAACTGGTTGATCGCCTCCTGCCCAACGATCGTCTGGTGCAGCAATACGTGATTGAGCACCGATCCGAGCGAATATTTCACCGCCGGATCCTTGGCCGCCACCTCGACCGCTTCCGATATAGCAATGCCGAGCGAACCGGGGCTGTCGGGATGCTGCTTGAGGATGGCGCGTCCGCAGTCAGTCTCGTTAGAAGGCGACGCGACGCAACGCGCACCATAGGTCTCCATCAGAGCCCGCCGATAAGGCTTTTGATCGTACGACACCCGCACCTGGAAAACGGTGACGTCGATACCGAACAGCGCACCGGCAAAGGCGAGCGATGAGCCCCACTGCCCCGCTCCGGTCTCCGTACTCAGCCGCTTGATCCCCGCCTCCTTGTTGTACCAGGCCTGTGCCACTGCGGTGTTCGGCTTGTGCGACCCGGCTGGCGAGACACCCTCATATTTGAAGTAAATTTTGGCTGGCGTGCCGAGCTTCTGCTCAAGCCGCCTTGCGCGGATTAGCGGCGTAGGCCGCCACATCCGGTAGACGTCGCGCACGGGCTGCGGAATGTCGAGGTAACGCTCGCCCGTCACCTCCTGCAGGATCAGCTCCATCGGAAATAGCGGCTCGAGGTCGGCCGGCCCGATCGGCTGCTTGGTTCCCGGATGCAAGACGGGCGGCAATGGCTTGGGAAGGTCGGCCGTCAGGTTGTACCAAGATTTCGGAATATCCTTTTCGTCCAAGACGTATTTGACCTGATCACTCACGCAACTCTCCCTTGCCCCGCACGACGCGACAAAACGCGGCGAAAGATAGCTGAGGATGTCAGCGATGTGAACTCGCCAGCGCCCCCTTCGGCGCGTAGTGAGTACGATGCACCACCTAGCGGCCCAGGAACCCGCGTCATGGTCTTCATACGCTCGATAATCGACTTACAATTCGTAGATTCACGGCGTACCAGCGGTTGCCATCGGGCCGTCCCACAGGTGAAAATGCGGCACAGATGCAAACAACGATCACCTTGCGGGGAGGGGACATGCATAAAGGATTCGCACCGTTAGCCGCCGCGGCAATTATGGGGCTTTTGACCACGGCGGCCGGCGCCCAAGAGAAGCTCAAGATCGGCGTCATCGCCACGCTTTCCGGTCCACCCGCCGTGCTGGGCCAGCAATTGCGCAACGGCATTCAGTTGGCGGTGAAGGATCTCGGCGGCAAGCTCGGCGGCCGCGAGGTGGAACTGATCGTGCAGGACGACGAACTCAAGCCCGACGTTGCCATATCCAAGGCGAAGGCTCTGATCGAGCGCGACAAAGTCGACTTCGTCGTCGGTCCGATCTTCTCCAACATCTTGCAGGCGATCTTCAAGCCGGTGACCGACGCCGGCGTTATCCTGATCAGCCCGAATGCCGGTACTTCCAATTTCGCCGGCAAGGAATGCAATGCGAATTTTTTCGTCACTTCCTATCAGAATGATCAGGCGTTCGGCGTGGCGGGCAAGTACGCACAGGACGCGGGGCTGAAGAAAATCTTTCTGATCGCACCCAACTACCAGGCGGGCCGCGATGCGCTCGCCGGCTTCAAGAGTTTCTACAAGGGTGAGATCGCCGACGAGGTTTACGTTCCGCTCGGCCAGCCCGACTACTCGGCCGAGCTGGCGAAGATCGCCGCTGCCAGCCCGGGTGCGATCTATGTGTTCCTGCCGGGCGGCATGGGCATCAATTTCGTCAAGCAGTTCCGCCAGGCCGGACTCGCCGACAAGACCGTGTTCCTCTCGGCATTCACGGTCGACGAATCGACGCTGCCGGCGCAGCAAGACGCCGCCATCGGGTTTTTCGGCGGCGCCAATTGGGCGCCCAACCTCGATAATCCGCAAAACAAAAAATTCGTCGCGGGCTACGAGAAGGAATTTGGCGCGGTCCCCGCGACTTACGCCTTTCAGTCCTATGACGCCATACTCCTGATCGATGGCGCGCTAAAGCTGACCAAAGGCAACACCGCCGACAAAGACGCCCTGCGGACCGCGCTGAAGAAAGCGAACTTTACCTCGCTGCGCGGCGGCTTCAAGTTCAACACGAACAATTATCCGATCCAGGACTTCTATCTGGTCAAAGTCGCCAAACGCGCCGATGGCAAATTCCAGACCGAAATCAACAAAAAGGTCTTCACTAACTTCGCCGATCCGCACGCCAAGGACTGTCCGATGAAATGAGAGCGGCCGCCACGCAGTGCCCGCGCGGGGATAAAGTCTTCTTGCCTCGCGCATAAGCCGGCGTGCATGCCAATCCGGCACGACCCGGTGTGCGGGCACCTTCGCACCGTGCTCGCAGGCATCGCCATACCTGAGCGGACCCGATTCATGGCCCTTTTCATTGTGCAGATTCTCAACGGCCTGCAACTGGGCGTGCTGCTATTCCTGATCGCGGCGGGACTGACGCTGGTGTTCGGGGTAATGAACTTCATCAACCTGGCGCATGGCGTCCAATACATGCTGGGCGCTTACTTGGCGGTGATGTTTTATGCAATTACAGGCAGCTCACTTATCGCCGTCGTGCTGGCGATGTTCACCGCACTCGTCTTCGGCCTGTTTCTTGAATTCGCCATCTTTCGTCATCTTTACGACCGCGACCATCTCGAGCAGGTGATCGCCACCTTCGGCATCATCATCTTCTTGAACCAAGCGGTTAAGACAGTGTGGGGCGCTGCGCCGCTGACGCTGCCAATCCCGGAGATTTTCTCCGGCACGATCGTGCTGATGCCAGGCTTGCTCTACCCGGTGTGGCGGCTGGTCATTATCGGCTCGGGACTGGCCGTGGGCATTCTGCTTTATTTGCTGGTCAGCCGCACGCGCGTCGGCATGCTGGTGCGTGCTGGCGCGACCAACGCGCGAATCGTGTCCGCGCTCGGCGTCGATATCCGTCGACTCTTCATGATCGTGTTCGGATTCGGCACCATGCTCGCCGCCTTCGCCGGCGCGATGATCGCGCCAATCCTTTCGGTCGAGCCAGGCATGGGCGACACTATGCTCATCCTTGCCTTCGTCGTCATCGTCATCGGCGGTATCGGCTCGATACGCGGCGCATTCCTCGCCGCTCTACTTATCGGCCTGGTTGACACGCTCGGGCGTTCTTTCGCTATCGACATCTTGCGGCTGGTCATGCCGCCCTCGCCGGCTCGCACGGTCGGCCCAGCCATCGCGTCGATGCTCATTTATGTGTTGATGGCGCTCGTGCTCTATTTCCGGCCCGGCGGCCTGTTTCCGGCGCGAGGGCGCTGAGATGAATCAGACGACTGTTGCCGCTTCGAGCGCGATGCCCGCCCGACAGACGAACCGGGTCGAAGCGCTGCCGGCGGCAATATTTCTCGTCCTCGCCCTAATCCCCGCTGCTGCCCTAATCGGGCCCGAGAGCTACGTGCTCGGCCTGTTCACGCGGGTGATGATCTTCGCAATTGCGGCGCTCGCGCTCGATTTCATCTGCGGCTATGGCGGGCTCGTCTCCTTCGGGCACGCGGCTTTTGTCGGCATCGGGGCTTACGCGGTTGGAATATTGAGCGCGCACGGAATTACGGACATGCTCGTCACACTGCCAGCCGCCCTCCTCGTCAGCGCCATATTTGCCTACCTGACTGGAACAGTGTGCCTGCGCACCAAGAGCGTCTACTTCATCATGATTACGCTCGCTTTCGGGCAGATGGCCTATTTCATTGCCGGTTCGCTCGCGCCCTATGGCGGCGACGACGGCCTCACCGTAAGGCTGCGCAGCACACTGTTCGGCTTTCAGGTCCTTCAGAACGACCGTGCTCTCTACTACGTCGTGCTGCTCAGTCTGTTGGGCTCCTATCTGCTGTGCCGCTCGGTGGTGTATTCGCGCTTCGGCCGCGTTTTCCGTGGTGCGCGCGAGAACTCCATGCGCATGGCCACCATTGGATTCGATGTCTTTCGCTATCAGCGCGTTGGTTATGTGATCTCCGGCGCGATCGGCGGACTTTCCGGTTTCCTGCTCGCCAACGCGGCCGAATTCGTCAGCCCAGCCTATATGTCGTGGCAGCGCTCAGGTGAGCTGATCATAATGGTAATGTTTGGCGGGCTCGGCACCTTGCATGGCGCCATCATCGGCGCGGCGGCTTACCTACTGATCGAGGAAGTGCTGGGCGGCTTCACCGAGCAATGGAAGCTGTTATTTGGTCCATTGCTCGTGATCGTCGTTCTGTTCGCGCGCGGCGGTTTGCTCGGCCTGGGCGACAGCATTCGGGGAAGGCTCAGACGTGACTGATCCCATGCTGCTCATCAATGACTTGCATAAGAATTTCGGCGGCCTCATCGTCACGGACGGCGTCACACTCGATATTGG